>JAPLLF010001286.1 GCA_026387715.1 Pseudomonadota bacterium | reverse complement strand
TCTGCCACCAGGTCAACCTCGAGTACCTCGCGCGCGTGGTGTTCACCGAGCAGGTCAACGGCGCGACCGTGGCGTTCCCCGACTCGCTGGTCGGCACCGACTCGCACACGACGATGGTCAACGGCCTCGGCGTGTTCGGCTGGGGCGTCGGCGGCATCGAGGCCGAGGCGGTCATGCTCGGCCAGCCGATGGCGATGCTGATCCCCGAGGTCGTCGGCTTCGAGCTGACCGGCAAGCTGCCGCCGGGGACGACCGCGACGGATCTCGTCCTGACGATCACGCAGATGCTGCGCAAGAAGGGCGTCGTCGACAAGTTCGTCGAGTTCTTCGGCTCGGGCATCGCCGCGCTGTCGCTCCCCGATCGCGCCACGATCGCGAACATGGCGCCGGAGTACGGCGCGACGATGGGGTTCTTCCCCGTCGACGCCGAGACCCTGTCGTACCTGCGCTTCACCGGCCGCTCCGACGAGCAGGTGCAGCTCGTCGAGCGCTACACCAAGGAGAACATGCTGTGGCACGACCCGTCGGCCAAGCTGCGGTTCGCCGACACGATGGCGCTCGATCTGTCGTCGATCGAGCCGTCGCTCGCCGGCCCCGCGCGCCCGCAGGATCGCGTCCCGCTCGCGACCTCGCGGCGCGGCTGGCGCAAGGCGGTCGGCGGCATCCTCGGCGACAAGGCCGGGGCGGATACGGCGGCGATCGAGACGTGGGCGGCGGCCGGTCCCGGTGAGGGCCCCGGCGCGCTCGCGACGACCAAGCCGACGACGACCCCGAAGGGCAGCTTCGAGCTCAAGCACGGCTCGGTCGTGATCGCGGCGATCACGAGCTGCACGAACACGTCGAACCCGTCGGTGCTGATGGCCGCGGGCCTGCTCGCGCGCAAGGCCGTCGCGCGCGGCCTGACGTCGAAGCCGTGGGTCAAGACGTCGCTCGCGCCCGGCTCGCAGGTCGTCACCGACTACCTCACCAAGGCCGGGGTGATGACGGACCTCGAGGCGCTCGGCTTCTACCTCGCCGGCTACGGCTGCACGACGTGCATCGGCAACTCCGGGCCGGTCGACGACGCGATCGCCGCGGCCGTCAAGGACGGCAACCTGGTGGTCACCTCGGTGCTGTCGGGCAACCGCAACTTCGAAGGCCGCGTGAACCCGGTCGTGCGCGCGAACTACCTCGCGTCGCCCCCGCTCGTCGTCGCGTACGCCCTCGCGGGCACGATGAACATCGATCTCGCGACCGAGCCGCTCGGCATCGCGACCGACGGCGCGCCGGTGTTCCTCAAGGACATCTGGCCGACCACGCAGGAGGTCGCCGACGCGATGCGCGCGTCGATCACCCGCGAGCAGTACATCCACCGCTACAGCGCGGTGCTCGAGGGCGACGCCGAGTGGCGCGCGCTCCAGGTGCCGGCGGGTGACACGTTCGCGTGGGACGAGGCCTCGACCTACATCCGCAAGCCGACGTTCTTCGACGACCTCGGCCTCGTCGCCAAGCCGATCAAGGACATCGAGGCCGCGCGCGTGCTGGCGATCCTCGGAGACTCGGTCACCACGGATCTCATCTAGCCGGCCGGCAACATCGCCAAGGGCAGCCCGGCCGCGAAGTACCTCGACGCGCACGGCGTCGCGGCCGTCGACTACAACCAGTACGGCGCGCGCCGCGGCAACCACGAGGTGATGGTGCGCGGCACGTTCGCGAACATCCGGCTCAAGAACCTGATGCTCGCGGGGGTCGAGGGTGGCTTCACGCGCTACATGGGCCCGAACGGCGAGCGCGAGCAGCTCCCGATCTACGACGCGGCGATGAAGTACGCGGCGACCCATGTGCCGCTCGTCGTCATCGCCGGCGACCAGTACGGCACGGGCAGCTCGCGCGACTGGGCGGCCAAGGGCACCCTGCTGCTCGGCGTCCGCGCGGTGATCGCGAAGAGCTTCGAGCGCATCCACCGCTCGAACCTGATCGGCATGGGCGTCCTGCCGCTGCAGTTCGAGCCGGGTCAGGACGCGGCGTCGCTCGGCCTCACCGGCGACGAGGTGATCTCGATCGGAGGGATCGCCGGCGGCGTGACCCCGAAGAAGCGCATCACGGTCACCGCGGGCGACAAGACGTTCACCGTGATCGCGCGCATCGACACCCCGCAGGAGTCGGAGTACCTGGCGCACGGCGGCATCCTGCAGTACGTGCTGCGGCAGCGCGCGACGGCGACGATCAACGCGCAGAAGTGACCACGACCGGGATTTAAGGGGATTTAAGAAGCTCGATGCGCGGCCGCTCGGCATCGTGCACGGCATGCACCTTCCCTACGCGACCTTGCTCCTGGTCCTGACGCCCGCGTGCGTCGCCGCGCCGGCCGACCCGAACGACCCGATCGATCCGATCGATCCACCGACGACGCCCGCGACGTGTGCGCCCGCAGATCAGCCCGGCCACACGATCGTGGCCTGCGGTTTCGGGCCCGCGCTCGCGCTCGCCGCGATCGACGACGCGTCGGTCTACGCCGTGTCGTCGCAGCACACGCTGTACGGCGTCGACCTCCACACCGCGGCGGTCACCCGCCTGTACCACTCGCTCGACGCGTACGCGGCGCTGCCGACCCTGGCGAGCGGGATCGTCGCGCACGATCACGCGCTGTTCTTCCCCGGCATGGTCGAGCTCGGCGGCGGGTTCACCTACGGCATCCTGTCGATCGCCGCGGACCACCCGACCACGACCGCACGCGTCGTCATGATCGCCGATGCCTACGAGCCGATCGCGCCGGTGATCGACGACGGCAGC
>JAPLLF010000712.1 GCA_026387715.1 Pseudomonadota bacterium | reverse complement strand
CGCGCTCGCCCCGGTGGGCGAGACCCCGACGGTGTTCGCGGACTACCTCGCGGTCTATCACCTGACGACGACGTCCGACGCGACGGGCAAGGGCCACACGCTGGTCCCGGCGATCCCGATGACGCCGGTCGTCGGCGGCGTCGGCAAGGTCACGCAGTTCGACGGCACGCAGGTGCTGACGGTGCCGACCGAGAGCGACTTCGACTTCACGACGCAGATGTCGGCGTCGGTGTGGTTTCGCACCGCGGGCTTCTCGGGTGACTGGCAGGCGCTGGTGACCAAGGGCGACAACGCGTGGCGACTCCACCGTGGCGGTGGCAGCCAGCACCTGACGTTCTCGACCTCGTACAACGGCATCATCCACGACAACTTCGACGGCCCCGACCTCGCGCTCAATACGTGGCATCACGTGGGGATCAGCTACGAGAACAAGACCAAGCTGCTCGTGTTCGACGGCGGCGCACGCACGTCGAGCTGGAACGGGCCGATCAACACGACCAACGCGACCGTGCTGATCGGTGAGAACTCCGAGGCGACCGGGCGCCGGTGGATCGGCCAGCTCGACGAGGTGCGCATCGCCGCGACGGCGCGTACGGCCGCCTGGTTCGCGATGGAGTATCGGGTGGTCGCGGATCCGACGATCGTCACGGTCGGCGACGAACAGCCGTACTGACGGGTCGAAGACGAAAACAAAAACGATCAGGGCCAGCCGGGGATCGCGCGCGTCGTGTAGTCGCCGCGGCGGAACGCGTCGCTGCCGAGGATCTGGACGTGCATCGGGATCGTCGTCGGGACGCCGGCGACCTCGAACGCGCCGAGCGCCGCGATCATCTTCGCGATCGCGGCGTCGCGATCGGCGCCGCGCACGATCACCTTGGCGAGCAGCGAGTCGTAGAACGGCGGCACGACGTAGCCGGCGGAGACGTGCGTGTCGACGCGGATGCCGTCGCCGCTCGGCGGTCGCCAGGTCGTGATCTCGCCCGGGGCGGGGCGGAAGTTGTCGGTGGGATCCTCGGCGTTGATCCGGCACTCGATGACGTGCCCGGTCGTCGCGCTCGCGCGGTCGATCTCGTCCTGGGTCCACGCGCAGCGGCGCCCCGCGGCGACCTCGAGCTGCGCGATCACGAGATCCTTGCCGGTCCGCTCTTCGCTCACGGTGTGCTCGACCTGGAGCCGGCAGTTGAGCTCCATGAACCGCAGCGTGTCGCCGTCGAGCAGCAGCTCCATCGTGCCGGCGCCGACGTAGCCGATCTTCGCGATCGCGCGGGCGGCGGCCTCGCACGTGGCGCGCCGCAGGTCCTCGGAGATCGCCGGCGACGGGCTCTCCTCGATGAGCTTCTGGTGGTTGCGCTGCACGGTGCAGTCGCGTTCGCCCAGGTGGACGGCGTGGCCGTACTGGTCCGCGAACACCTGGATCTCGACGTGGCGGCCGCTCTCGACGAGCTTCTCGAGGAACACGCGGTCGCCGCCGAACGCCGCGCGCGCCTCGGCCTGCGCGTCGGCGTAGGCGTGATCGACCTCGGCGGCGCTGCGCGCGATCCGCATGCCGCGTCCGCCGCCGCCGTTCTCCGCCTTGAACAGCACGGGGAAGCCGACCGCGCCGGCGACGCGCCGCGCGTCGGCGGCGTCGGCGAGCACGCCCTCGCTGCCGGGGATCACGTGGAGGCCGGCGGCGCGCATCGCGGCCTTCGCCTTGGTCTTGCTGCCCATCAGCGCGGTCACGTGCGGCGGCGGGCCGACGAACGTGACGCCGTGCTGCGCGCACAGGCTCGCGAGCAGCGGGTTCTCCGACAGGAAGCGCTGTGCCTGGGTGTCGCGATTGGTGAAATTGCAGCGTCCGCCGCCCGAGATCAGAATTTTCTTACCCGCCGTCTCGGCATGGTCGAGCAGCAATACCCGCCGGCCGCGCGCACC
>JAPLLF010000347.1 GCA_026387715.1 Pseudomonadota bacterium | reverse complement strand
GTACAGCTCGAGCAGCGACTTGAGGACCGCCTCGTCGTCGGGCGTCGCCGCGAGGATCTGCTCGTAGAGCTCGATCGCGCGGCGCGGCTCGATCTGCCGCTCGCGGTAGGTCTGCGCCATCTTCTTGAGCACCACGGCGCGGTGGGCCTCGGTCGGCGCGTTGGCGACCTCCTGCTCGAGCGTGGCGACCAGCTGCTCCCACATCTTGCTGCGCGCGTGCAGCCGGCGCAGCGCCTCGGTGACCTTGGGGCTCGATGGCTCGAGCGCGGCGATCCGCTGCCACGCATCGATGGCGCGCGGGATGTCGCCCATGCGGAGCTCGGCGAGCTGCGCGATCTCCTCGAGGCGGCGCACGAGCTCGTCGGGCGGATCGCCGCCCTCGCGCGCGTTATCGAGCGCGAACTCGTAGAGATCGACGAGCCCGCGCCAGTCGCGTCGCTCGCGGAAGTGATCGACGTAACGCGCGAGCGCCTCCTCGTGATCGGGCATCACGCCGAGCGCCTGGTGGAGCAGCTCCGCGGCGCGGTCGCGATCGCCCATGTGCTCGCGCGCGATCGTCGCGAGCTCGAGCAGCTCGGCGACGATCGCGTCGCCCGGCGTGTTCGGATCCTGGCCGAGCGCGTTGACCTCGGCCTCGATGAGCCGCGACAGCGCCTCCCAGTCCTGGTCGTCGCGGAGCAGCTCGCGCAGCTCGCGCGCGGCCTTGCTGCCGGGGGCCTCGTAGGCGATCAGCTCGGTGAGGACCTCGACGAGGCCTTCGCGATCGGGGAGCTGCTTGCGATACAGCGCGGCGCGTCGGCGGAGCACCTCGGCGCGCTCGGCGGGATCCTGCACGATCGCGCTGCGGTGGCGCAGGATGCGGTCGAGCTCGGTCCACTCGTTGCGCTCGTCGAGCGCCTGCTCGAGGGCCTGCGTCGAGCCCTTCGAGTACGGATCGATGCCGACCGCGCGGCGGAGGAAGTTGATGCCGGACGCGTCGTCGCGCGTGGTCTGCGTCGCCATCCGCCGACGCCCGAGCTCGACGAACAGCTCGCTCGCCTTGTGGCGCGTCTTGTCGTCGTTGGTGCGAAACCCGGGCATCGAGTAGATGTCGGCGAGCGCCTCGGAGATCTCGAGCGACGATGGATCGAGGCGCGCGGCCTCCTCGAGGTGGGTCGCCGCGGCCTCGAGATCCTTGGTCGGCGCGCGCAGCGCGAGCCGGCCGAGCGCCAGCCGGATCTGCGCCTTGCGGTGCAGGGTCGGTGGGTACTTGTCGTTGCCGAGCACGTCGAGCTCGGCCTGGTAGAGCTTGGCGACCATCGCGTCCTCGCCGAGCGACGCGTAGATGCTCCGCGCGGCCTCGAGCGTGTCGGTCCGCTGGGGCTCGAGCTTGAACGCCTGCTGGAAGTGCCAGAGGCCGCGGTCG
Source organism: Pseudomonadota bacterium (assembly GCA_026387715.1). Taxonomy (GTDB): domain Bacteria; phylum Myxococcota_A; class Polyangia; order Haliangiales; family Haliangiaceae; genus JABFXX01. The sequence continues at coordinate 5,303 of JAPLLF010000347.1, read as the reverse complement.
ATGCGGCCGAGGTGATCGACCCACAGCGTCGCGGCGCGGCGGTGCTGGGCCGCGCGGCGGGTGACGAGCTCGGCCTTGCGCGCGGCGGTCACCTTGGCCGAGGCGGCCGGCTTGGCGAGCTCCCCGAGCTCGTGCTCGATGATCTCGACGGCCGCGGCGGGATCGTGGGGCTCGACGATCTCGAGCAGGCGATCGGTCGCGCGATCGTTGGTGGGATCGAGGTCGAGCGCGACGCGCAGGTACTCGATCGCGGTCGCGACCTCGCCGAGCACGAGCATCGCCTCGCCGGCCTCGGACCAGGCGTCGGCTGCCTTGACCGGATCGCGCTCGAGCGGTGCCCACGCCGCGCACAGCTCGGCGAGCAGCTCGCCGCGCCCGCTCGCGCGGAGCTCGCCGCGGAGCTTCGCGAACATCGCCGCGTCGGGTTGTTGCCGAAAGACCACGACCCGCTCTTCGAGGGCGTCGATCCCAATTCCATGAGGAAGCGTATCGTCGGACACGGGGGCCGAAACGATATCACGCACCCGCGAAATCCACGATTTCGCGGGGTTTTTTACGGCTCAGGCCTCGTGGTCGCCGTTGCCGACGAGCCCGTACGGCCACGAGTCGAGCGTCGCCACGGCCGCGGCCGCGGTGACCGGGGAGGGTTGTGCCTGCGTCGGCCTGGCGACCGCGGGCGCGGCGTGGGCGAGCGGGAGCGGTGGCACGGTCTGCGAGCGCGCGCGACGCGGCTCGCGACGATCCTGGGACACGAGCCCCGAGCGGCTGAGCACGAACTCGACGGCGCGCACGCGCTCCTGCATCGAGACCGACTCGAGCGGGAGGTAGCTGATCTGGTGCTGCTCGAGCATCAGCTTGACCATGCCGTCGATCCGGAGCACCGAGTCCCACGACACGCCGGCGCGCACGCCGTCGTCCTTGAGCAACGACTGGTGCGGGCGCAGGAAGAACACGATGCCCTCGCGGACCCACTTCATGTAGTCGTGGAACCGCTGATCGTTCATCATCTGCGCCGCGTTGGTCGTGTGCTCGGCGACGTAGGCGAGGTTGTCGAACGCGCGATCGGAGACGAAGTGGCCGTTGTGGCTGTGTTCGACCGCGATCTGGCGCGCGAACACGCGCTCCTGGTACTCGGCGACGAGGTCCATGTCGGTGCGCAGCGCGTCGAACCCGGTCTCCATCTCGGCGAGCACGGCGCGCGCGACCTCGCTGATCATCGGCAGGTCGTAGCGACGGCTGACGTACCGGCACAGCGTGGTCTTCCCGGTCGCGTGACTCCCGACGAAGTAGATCCTCATGCAGGTATCGAGATACGGGATCGGTCTGACATGCGCTACGCGAGCAGGTCACGCGTGATCTGCGCGACCGTCGGACAGCCGCACAGGGCCATCGCCAGGTCGAGCTCGCGGCGCAGGATCGCGAGCGCCGTGCCAACGCCGGCGCGCCCCCCGGCGATGAGCCCCCAGAGCACCGGTCGGCCGACGAGCACCGCGCGCGCTCCGGAGGCGAGCGCCTTGACGACGTCGGTGCCGCGGCGGATGCCGCCGTCGACGAGGACCTCGCCGCGCCCGCCGACCGCGTCGACGATCCGCGGGAGCGCGTCGATGGTCGCGGGGGATGCGTCGAGCTGTCGGCCGCCGTGGTTCGAGACGATGACGCCGGCCGCGCCCTCGGCGATCGCGCGCGCGGCATCGTCGGGGCGCACGATGCCCTTGACGAGGATCGGCAGTGTCGTGATCGAGCGCAGCCAGCCGATCGCGTCCCATGACAGGCCCGGATCGAGCAGCGCGGCGACGTAGCTCGCGAGGCCGCTGTCGCCGTCGGCGTGCGTGATCGGTGCGTAGCCTGTGGCGAGCAGGTTCTCGGCCCGGAGGTCGGGCGGCAGCGCGAAGCGATTGCGCACGTCGCGCTCGCGGCGGCCGAGCAGCGGCGTGTCGACCGTGAGCACCAGCGCGCGCGCGCCCGCGGCCTCGGCGCGTCGGACGAGCGCCTCGGTCGCGCCGCGATCGCGATAGACGAAGAGCTGGAACCACACCGGCCCGGCGCTCGTGGCGACGACGTCCTCGATCGACGTGTTGGCCAGCGTCGAGCAGATGAAGATCGTGCCGGCGTCACCGGCGGCGCGCACCGACGCGAGCTCACCCTCGCGATGCGCGAGCCGCTGGAACGCGGTCGGCGCGATCAGGATCGGCATGGCGACGCGCTCGCCGAGCACCGTCGTCGCGAGGTCGCGCGTGCCGACGCCGGCGAGCACGCGGTAGGCGAGGGTGACGCGCTCGTAGGCGGCGACGTTGCGCGCGAGGCAGCGCTCGTCGTCGGAGCCCGCCGCGTAGTAGTCCCAGGTGGTGCGCGGCGCGCGCGCGCGCGCGATGTCCTCGAGGTCGGCGAGGTTGACCACGTCGGCGAGTCGCGCTGGCATCACGCGGATCCTACCCTCGTTCGTCGTGATCGACGTCTGGCGTCCGCCCCAGGACCCACGATCCGCGTGCAGATGTTCGAGCGGTAGGCGCCCTCATCGCTGTGCATCGCGCCCGCGGGTGCCATCCTGTGTGGGTGCCAACCATCTTGCTCACCGGGGCCACGGGATTCGTCGGGAGTCATCTCGTGGTCGCGCTCTGCGCGGCAGGGTACGAGGTACGATGCGCGACGCGTTCACCGACCCAGGCGCGCCTGCGCTCCCCGGCGCTCACGTGGGTGGAGTTCGATGTCCTCCGGCCGGCCTCGATCGAGCCGGCGCTCGCGGGCTGCGACGCCGCCGTGTTTCTCGTCCACAGCATGGGCCCCGGGCACGACGACGCCTATCCCGAGCACGAGCGCGCGGGCGCCGCGGCGTTCGCGGCAGCGGCGGGCCGCGCGGGGCTCCGGCGGATCGTGTACCTCGGGGGTGTCGTGCCTGCGGTCGGCGCGTCGCGCCACCTGTTGAGTCGGCAGCGCACCGGCGAGACGCTGCGCGCGGGCCCGGTCGAGACGATCGAGCTGCGCGCCGCGATGGTGATCGGCGCCGGCAGCGCGAGCTGGGTGATGGTGCGCGACCTTGCGCGGCGGCTGCCGGCGATGGTGCTGCCGCGCTGGCTGCGCAACACGTCGTTTCCGATCGCGATCGAGGACGTCGTGTTCGGGCTCGTCGCCGCGCTCGCGCTGCCCGCCGGCAAGTCCCGGATCTACGAGCTCCCCGGGCGCGAGCGGCTGAGCCACCGCGAGGTGCTGATCCGCGCCGCCGCGGCGATGGGGAGGCGCCGGTTCATGATCAGCGTGCCGATCCTCACGCCCCGGCTGTCGAGCTACTGGATCGCGCTGGTGACGCGCACCAGCCTCGCGATGGCCAAGGAGCTCGTCGAGGGCGTGCGCTCCAACCTCGAGCCGCTCGGCGAGTCGCTGTGGGCCGTGGTCGCGCACCAGCCGATGCCGATCGACGAGGCGATCCGGCGGGCGCTCGTCGACGAGACCTCCGACGTCCTCCCGTCGATCGCGATGCGCGCGCGGCTCGCCATCCCATGACCACGCGCCCGCCTCCCGCCGTGCGCGGCGCGATCACGCTCGTCGTGACGACCCTCGGGTTCGCGGTCGCCCTCGCGCTCCGCGCGCGCGTCGATCCCTGGCAGTCGACGGCGGTCGCGGCGATCGTCGGCATCGCCCTGGCGGTGTGGACGCTCGGGGCGCGGCTGCGCCCGCTGTTCGCGATCCCCCCGCGCGCCGCGGTCGGGGCGATCGGCCTCGGGCTCGGCCTGGTCGTCGCGACCCACCTCGCGTTCCGTGGCGTCGTGGCCGCCTCGCCGTCGCTCGCCGCCGCGGTCCGCGCGCTGTACGTCAGCGTGGCGGTCGAGACGAGCCCGATCCTGCTGTTCCTGCTGACCACGATCGTCGTGATCGGCGAGGAGCTGGTGTGGCGCGGCGTCGCGATCGAGCAGTTCGCGGCCGGGCGGTCGCGGTTCGCCGTCGCCGCGATCAGCGTCGCGCTCTACGTGCTACCGCAGCTCGCCGGCGGCGTGCCGTTGCTGATCCTCGCCGCCACCGGGCTCGGCGGGCTGTTCGCCGCGCAGCGGCTGCGCACCGGTCGGCTCGCCGACGCGCTGCTCACGCATGCCGTCTGGAGCCTGTCGGTGTTCGTCGTCGTCCCGCTGGCGTGACGATACTTGGCAATCGACTTTGGTCGGGAAGTGCAGTGCCAGACCCACCACGGGAACCTCGACGAGCTCGCCGATAGAGTGACGCTCTTGCCCGCGAGCCACGCCCTCGCCCACATGACCTCTTCCATCAAGCTCTATGGTCCCCGCTCCGGTTCTTCGCTTCGCACGCACTGGGTCGCCGCGGAAGTAGGCATGGCCTACGACACCGTTCCGGTCGACTTCAGCAAGGGCGAGCACAAGGGCGAGGCGTTCCTCGCGATCAACCCGATGGGCCAGGTCCCGGCGCTCGTCGATGGCGACTTCAAGCTCGCCGAGTCGATGGCGATCGGCTCGTACCTGATCGAGAAGGCCGGCTCGGACCTCGGTGGCAAGACCGCGCAGCAGCGCGCGCAGGCGTGGCAGTGGTCGCTGTGGGCCGCGCTCAACCTGTACACGCACCTCGCCACCCTGGCGTCGCCGGCGTGGACCCAGCACCCGCTCGCGCCGGACGTCGAGGCGGCGGCGAAGGCCGGCGCGGCCAAGTACCTGCCCGTGCTCGACAAGCACCTCGGCGCCCAGCGCTACATGGCCGGTGACAGCTTCACCGTCGGCGACATCAACGTCGCGACGGTGCTCGCCTACGGCACGTTCGCGAAGTACGACATGTCGAGCTACCCGCACGTGACGACCTGGCTCGCCGGCGTGACCGATCGTCCGTCGTACGCCAAGGCCACCAACGCCGCCAACGCGTAAGGTCCTGCATCGACAGGATCCGGTCGGCGATCGACTGCTGATGAGGAAGGCGGTGCCGTCCTCCGATCGATCCGCGCGGTCAGTACGTGCCGGCGACGACGTGGGGGCCATCGGGCGCGAGCGTGATCGTGTAGAGCCGGTCGTACTCGGTCTCGGCGATCGGCGCGACCGTCGTGCCGGTGAACGCCAGGACGGTCTCGGGCACGGTGTTGCTGTGGCCGACGATCAGCACGGCGTGCGCGCCGCCGGCGGCGACCGCGGCGACGAGCTCCATGCCGTCGGCGACGCCGTCGACGGGCCGCGTGGTGATCGCGATCGCGGCGGCGTCGGCGGTGGGCACGCCGGTGTCGTGGGTGCGGACGTACTGGCTCGTGTAGACCGCGCCGATGTGGGCGTCGGCGAGCAGGGTCGCGAGCCGGGCGGCGCGCGCCAGGCCGGCGGGCG
>JAPLLF010000282.1 GCA_026387715.1 Pseudomonadota bacterium | reverse complement strand
CTAGGAGTGTGTATGGCGTTGGGCCTCGGCTCGATGTCGAGGCGAGACCGGATGCGGTCCCACGTGGGACGAGTCCGTCAGGCTGCAAGCAGCAGGGTTGGCGTCTTCGCCTTCACCGAGCGCCACAGCTTGAGCAGGTTGTGGGTGGCGCAGACGAAGAGCCACTCGCAGCGGTTCTTGAAGAGGCCGCGAAACGACAACTGGCGAAAGCCTCGACACGCTTTGATCTGGCCGAAGACGGGCTCGACGGTCGCTTTGCGCCGCGCGTAGATCGCTCGGCCTCGTTCGGTTTCCAGGACGGCGCGCATGGCGCGATGGGCTTCGGTCTTGAATTGGGGGGCTGGAGATTCGTCGTCGGGGAGGCCGTTGCGGCGGTGGCCGCCGACGGCGATGAAGGGTTCGCAGCCCATCGCCTCGGCGACGCGCACGTTCTCCGCTGAGAAGTAGCCCGAATCACTCGTGGCGCTGGCGGGCACGGCGTCGCAGTTCTTCACGACGCGCCGGAGCATGGGCTCGAAGTACTGGGTGTCCGGCGCCTGATTGCTCAGCGCGGCCGCGACGATGATCTGGTGCGCATCGTCGACGGCGATCTGCCCGTTGTAGGCCTGCAGAAACGCGCCGTCGCGGGTCATGATGCGACTCTGCGGATCGGTGAAGTTTCGCTGCGCGGTCGGTCGCGGCTCGCCATTCTTTGTCGCCGGTGGCGTGTTCCGCGGCAGGTCGTCGTCGTCGTCGTCCTGGGCCTCATCCTCGGCGGGGCTTGGCGTCGATGGCATGATCGCCGCAGCCTGGCGGTCGCGCGACTTCGCGCGCGTCGGGAAGCCCTTTTGGTCCCGCGGGGCCGTCGCAGGGTCGGTTGCCTTCGCTCGCAACTCGGCCGCCTGCGCTTCGAGCTGCGCGGCCCGCTTGGCCGCCGTTTCTCGACGGAGCGCCTCGCGGGCCGCGGCCATCTTCGCAATGCGCTCTTCGCGTCGACGGATCTCTTCCTTCGGATCGTAAGCGCCCTCGGCTTCGTCCTCAGCGGCATCCGCCGCTTCCGCCTGTTGCATCAGCGCCTCCACCTCGGCGCGCAGCCGCGACTCGTCCTTGACCATCCGCTCGTAGCTCATCGCCTTGTGCTTGCTCGCGTTGGCCTTCATCTTCGTCCCATCGATCGCAACATGCCCGAGCTTTACAAGCCCGGCCGACCTGCAGGCCGTCAGCAGCTGCTCGAAGAGCTGGGCGAGCGCCTTGCGATGGGTCGCGCGAAACTGATTGATCGTCGTGAAGTGCGGCTGCTCGCCTCCACTCAGGAACCGGAACGCGACGTCTTCGACGGTGGCCCGCGCGATGCGGCGCGACGAAAACACGCCCGTGGAGTACGCGTATAGCAGCAGTGCCGTCATCATCCTCGGCGCGTAGGGCCGCTCGCCACGCGGATCCTTGCCCTGGACCACCTTCTCGATCCCTCTGAGATCGAGCTCGCCGACCAGGTCCAGCACGAACTTCGACAGGTGCCCTTCTGGCAGCCACTCACGCGGCGAGGGCGGAAGTACACCACAGCTCCGAGCGCCCCTGGGCCTCAAGTACGCGCCCACCGTGTCATCGCCAAGCGCCGGACCCACTGCCCACCTCTCGCGCAGCGCGCGAGGCCCCGGGTTCTACACCGAGGCCTATGTCATACAGGCTCCTAGCGATGCGTCTTCTCGACCTTGTGGCGCTGGTTGTCGTCGAGGAGCTGGCGTGCCTTCACCCAACCCAGGATGCGCGCCTTGCGGATCGTCGCCTCCTCGGCCGTGATCTGATCGATGTACGTGGCGATCTGGGCCTCGCTCGTGCCCGGCTTGTCGAGCGCCGCGTGGAGCTGCGCGGAGACCTGCTCGAGCCGCCCGCGCGCGGCCGTGACGGTCCTGTCCGCGTCGGCGCCGAGCTTCGCGATCGCGTCGTGCTGCGCCGGCGCCAGGGCGAGATCGCTCAGATCGGCGACGGCGTCGCGGACGTCGTCGTCGTCGGTCGGGTCGGGAACGGGGATCGCGCCGGTGGCCGCGTCGGCGTCGTCGTCATCGGCATCGTCGTCGTCCGCGTGGAAGTTCTTCAGCCAGTCCTTGCCGAACTTCTTCGCGAGGTCCTGACCGTTGATCTGGAGGTCGAGGTGCCCCAGGTCCTTGAGGTCATCCGTGAGGCCCTCCATCTCCTTCGCGAGCTCCTGGCCCATCGCGTCCATCTCCTTGCCGAGCTGGTCGAGATCGCCGATCTTGAGATCGCCCAGGCGCTTGTCGAGCTTGTCGGTCGCGCGGTCCAGGCGCTGCAACACCTTGTCGCGCACGCCCGCCGGGATGTTCGAGTCGCGCATGATGTGCTGGCGCGCCGCCGCGATCTGCTTGCGCGCGAGCGCGCCGACCCCGGAAATGCTGATCTTGCCGTCGTGGATCGAGATCGAGACGCCGTCGGGGATCCCCGGCATGCCCGGGGTGGAGGGAGGTGGCGGCGGCGTGGCGTCATCGTCATCGCCGTCGGCATCGGGCGCCTGCGGTGCCTGTGGAGCCTTCGGGGCCTTCGGGGCCTTCGGGGTCTTCGCGCGGTCGGCGACCTTGACGCCGACGGCGTCCGCCGCCGGCCAGAAGCCGACGAGATCGCCGCGACCGACGTCGGCGCGACCGAACGCGCTACCGAACACGAGGCCGCCGACGAGCATGGGCGCGATCGAGAGAGTTTTCCACTTCATGACTACTTCAGTCCTTTCACGAGGGCCCGGTACGGCACGAGCGAACGCTCGACATGCCCCCAGCGCGCGGAGAGATGGGTGTTGGTGTGCGTGTCCGAAAATCGGACGAGGGCGCGGAGCGCAGGGTCGATCGGTCTGGGATCGGCGGGATCGCGGTCGGGGTCGGGCGCCGGCGCGGCGACGGGCGCCGGCCGATCCGGCAACGCCCCCGGGCCACGCGTCATCACGAACACGCCGAGCGCACCCACGACGACCATCCCGGCGAGCCCGCCGACCACGCGGAGCCGCCGCCGTTCGGCGATCCGCTGCTGGGTGGCGACCATCATCCGGGCCGCGAAGCCCACCCCGGGATCGACGACGTGGCGGGTGCCCGCGAGCGCGCTCGCGGTGGCGGTGAGCCGCGTGCACGTCGGGCACGTCGCCGCGTGGTCGGCATGTTCGGCGAGCGGCTCGCCGAGCGCGCATCGCTCGGCGACCACGTCGCAGGTCGGGTGAGCCTGGTCGGTCATCGGTGGTCCTCCATCAGCTGGCGCAGGCGGGCGAGCCCGCGAACGAGATGCGTCTTGGCGGTGGCGAGCTCGACGCCGAGCAGCGCCGCCACCTCCTGAACGGGCAGGTCGTGGCCGTAGCGCAAAACCAGCGCGGTGCGTTGCTGCGGCGCGAGGCCGCCGAGGTGCGCGAACATCGAGCGCCGCTCCTGCTCGTCGGCGAGCGCCTCGCGGGGCACCGACGCGCCGGTCGCGTGGACGCGCTCGGCGAGGTCGCCCAGCCCGGTGTCGGCGGAGACGGTCGCGCTGGCGCTCCCGGCGACGACCTCGTCTCCCGCGGACATGCCGGGCCACCAGCCGAACAGGCGGCGCTTGAGCCGGCGACGGCGCAGCGTACGCAGGCACATCGTCGTGACGATGCGGAGGAACCAGGCCGGCGCGGCCGCGGTGTCGCGCAGGTCGCCGATCGACTCGCACGCGCGGACCAGCGCCTCCTGCACCGCCTCCTCGGCCTCGGCGCGGTTGCCGAGCAGGTCGTAGGCGATGCCGTACCCGCGCCGGGCGGGCGCCGCCGCGAGCTCGGCGAGCAGACGGCTGCGCGCATCGACCCGTGACCCGAGCTCCGATCGCGTCTCCGTCAGTGTCATGAAACCTCGAACCTGCACGTGCGGGTAAGAGCCCCGGCCCGGCCTTCCGGTTGACAAGGGTGCCCGATCTTCGCCCATCCGGGTCGCGAGCGGCGAGATCTGTTGTATTCACGAGGACATGAACCGGGATGTGGACCGCCCGATCTGGAAAGGTCAGCGCCCGTGGTTCGAGATCTGGTTCGCCGTGGTGCTCGATGCGCACCGCCGGCGGGCCCTGTGGATCCGCGAATCGCTGTTCGTCCCCAGGACCGGGGAGCCCCGCGCGACCGTGTGGGCCGCATGGTTCGACGCCGACGCCAGCCCGGTGCGGCGCGCGGCCAAGCGCTTCATTCCGCTGGCGTCGCCCGTTAGCGTGGACTCGGAGACGGCGCTCGTGGAGATCGATGGCGCACGGCTCGGCCGCGGCGGCGCGACCGGCCAGGTCTCCGGCCTGGCGTGGGACGCGACGTGGTCGGGAGGGCGCCAGCTCGCGCCCGAGGTGCCGTCGTGGCTGCCCGCCACGACGCACACGCGCCCGATCGTGCACGACGCGGAGGCCACCGCGCTCGTCACCCTGGACGGCGCCGCGCCGATCGCGATCACCGGGCGCGCGATCGCGATGCACCTGTGGGGCAAGAAGCGCGTGCCGACGCTCCACTGGATCTGGTCGCCGTGGACGGGCGATGGCTCGCTCGAGGTGTCCGCGGTGTCGCTGCAGAACCACTTCTCGATGGGGCTCGCGTCGCTGCGGCTCGACGGCCCGGCGCCGTTCGCGGGCCGCCCCGGGACGGCGGCGCACCCGCACGGCCTGATCACCGCGACGGTCGCGGGGCCGCGCCGGCTGGTGCACGCGCGCGCGTGGGCCGAGCCGCAGGCGATGGTCGGCTACGCGTACCGCGACACCGACGATCGCGACCTGATGATCGCGCAGAGCGACGTCGGCTCCGCGCACTACGAGGCGTTCGCGCGCACCGCGCCCGGCGTGATGTGGAAGCCGATCGAGGAGCGGCGCGCCGAGGGCGGCGTCGCGGTCGAGATCCACCAGCGCACGCCGCTGCCGGGCGTGGCGTATTTGCCGTGGGACGGCACGACGTTGCCCGCGCCCGAAAAGGTCGCCGATCCCCCGCGCACCGACGAGCTCGAGTGGCCGCCGGTCAGCGCGATCGTCGCGCTCGGCCTCACCTACGCCGATCACGTGCGCGAGACCGGCCAGAAGATCGACGCGTCGACCCCGATCATGACGTTCACCAAGCACCTGCGCTCGCTCGTGCGCGGCGAGGTTGGGACGCCGGTGCCGACGACTGCCGCGCTCCGCGCGACGATCGACGAGCTCGATCCGGGGCTGGGCACCCATCTGGCGGAGCGGCTCGCGTACTTCCCCGCCATCATGGACTACGAGGGCGAGCTCGCGCTGATCGCGCTCGGCCCGATCGACGCCGAGCGGCTCGCGGCCGGCGAGCCGCAGCCGTTCGGGATGGCCGCCTGCAACGATCTCACCTCGCGCTTCGTGCAGGTGCTCGGCGAGGATACCGAGCGGCAGCTCGACTACTGGGCCGCCGCCAAGTCGTTCAAGCGGTTCCTGCCCGCGGCCTCGCGGGTGTGGGCGCCCGACGGCGGCATCGCGCAGATCCCGGAGCTCGAGATCGAGGTCAAGGTCAACGGCGAGCTCCGCCAGCGGGCGTCGACCAAGCTCTTGATCTACAAGCTGCCCGCGATCGTGCGCGCCGCGGCCGCGGAGCTGGGGCGGCCGCTCATGCGCGGCGACGTGATCATCACGGGCACGCCCGCGGGCGTCGGCCTCCGGCTCAACAAGATCAAGCGCAAGGTCGCCGGGCTCGTGAAGGATCGCGTGCGCAAGGCCGAGCTGCTCGTGTCGACGTACGCGGGCTCCGCGGCGCTGCTCCGCCCCGGGGATGTCATCGAGGTCGATGCCGGTCGGGCCGGTCGCGTGCGCTCCCGTCTCGTCATCTAGTGACGCCAGCTGCAGGTCGCGACCGACGACGCCTTCACGACGCTGGTGGTCGACAAGGCGATCCAGGCGACCGCCGCGAGCAGCCACGCCGTGCGCATCCTCGTCACCGATCTGACGGCGAACTCGTCGCCGACAGCGACGCGGTCGTCGGCCAGACCCGGACGGCCCCGACGGCCACGGCCGACAACAAGAGCGGCGCGAAGTTCGCGCGCACGGTCGACGACTACTGCACCTCTACCAGACGTTCATGTCGGACCCGGCCCTCCAGGCGGCGCGCGCGCGCTGGCCGTTCGTCTACACCTGGGACGATCACGAGTTCACCAACGATTCGTGGCAGTCGATGGCCAACTACATCGATGGCACGACCGCCGACGAGGGTTCGCAGGCGCGCAAGCTCCACGCCAGCCAGGCCTGGTTCGAGTACATCCCGGTGCAGCTGACGGGCGCCAGCGGCCTGCTCACGACCAGGCCCTCGGGGCCGCCCTCGCCCAGGCGGACGCGACGATCAACACGCACCTGCGGTACGTCGACACCAACGCGCAGGGTGCGCGTACGCGAAGATCTCCGCGACGCAGGTCGAGGCCGACCTGATCACGATCAACCGGCCCATCGGGCGGGCGTCGTCCAACGCGCCCGGGATCAAGCGGACCGCGTCGTTCACGATCCCGAAGGACAATCCGGCCGGGATGAGCGTCGCCACGGTGACCGGCACCAAGCCGTTCCCGCTGACCGCCTCGCGAGCGCGGGCGCTGTCCATGCTCAGTGCTGCGTCACGCACCACTGCTGCGGGCCGTCGCGCTCCAACGTCCCCAGGATGTCGTGATACGTGGAACTCGACGCGTGCACGACGATGGTCGTGTTGTCGGCCCTGAGCGGTAACGGCTGGAGATCGGCCGGCACCGCGATGCGCGGGAACTCCACGCGCGTCGTCGGCGCGGTGACCGTCCACGAGACCGTCCCGCCCTGGCCGTCGCGCGTCGCGACCGTCGCCGCGAGGTAGTCGCCCGGAGGCACGATCCCGACGACGCGCAGCGACGCGGCGTCGTAGGTCACGCTGTCGGGACAATGCAGGAAGTCGGTGGCCAGGATCGTCACGGTGGACAGCGTGCTGGCGATCGCCTTGGCGACGAAGTAGCTCGAGGGCTGGGTGCCGTCGAAGAGCCCCACGCTGAGCAGGCTGTCGTAGGTCGGCGCGGCCGCGTACACCGCGCCGGGGAGCGTCACGACCGTGGGCCCGCTCGCAACCGCCGGGGCATTCTCCAGGAGGGAGTCGAGGCGGTGTTGCGGCGAGAACGGGCTCAAGCCGATCTGCACGGGGAACCCGAAGCCCTCGACCGAGACCGTCAGCGGCTGCTTCTGATGCAACGTGGTGTCGGGCCACGTGACCTGCGCCCCGTCGCTGACCGCCGTCGTGCCGACCAGGTAGCCGAGCGCCTGGTTGGTCAGGTCGCGAGGCTCCTCGATCCCGATCCCGACGTTCGTCGCCGGCACGTCGAGGTCGAACGGATCCGGCGCGATGAAGTTGTGGAGTGTGGGACCGACGCCCGCCCAGTAGTACGCGGCACCGGCGACGGCGACGGGCGTGACGTGGACGTTCACCGTGCGCTCGGGAGGCTGCGGCCAGACGCGCACGATCGCATCACCCTCGTGCAGATCGGCGTAGGTCTGGAAGGTGATCTGACGCCCCATGTAGACGTAGTCCTCGGCCGTCGTGATCGATCCGCCCTCGGGGACGTCGAGCGCGAGCGGGCCGAGGTCGGTGAGGTGATCCGAGATCAGGTGCCCCTGGCGGTCGTGCACGAGCACCCGCCGCGCGATCACGAAGTGGCCCGCGCTCTTCTCGGTGTAGGTGACGTGCACCAGCGGCGCGGGGACGTCAGCGTCGAGCTTCGGGTCGAACGCATCGAGCGCATCGACGGCAGAGGTCGGCGACGGCGAACACGCCAGCTCGCCACAGATCAGCAACGCCACGAGCCTTCGATCGAGCATGTTCACCATCCCGCCGTTTCGCGCCCACTCTACGTCACAGGAGCGCGACGCGCTCCCAAGCAGGGATCTCGGTCTGCCCGATGTAGCGGAATTTCTTCGTTCTTGTTATGTGGCTACGTGGAACCGTCAGCGCCGATGATCGAGCACCAGTTCAACGCCGAAGGCTCGATCCTCGAGCTGATCGCACGCGGCGCCGAGCTCGGGCGCGTGCTCCATGTGATCTGCGTCGGCCTCGAGCTCGAGCTGTTCGACGTCCGCTGCGTGGTCATGGTGGCCACGCCTGGTGGTCACGAGCTCGAGCTGGACGCGTGCCCGTCCATGCCGAGTGACCACTCGACGGCGATCTCGCGGGTCAAGGTCGGCCCGCTGGCGGCCTCGTGCGGCACCGCCGCGTACCGCGGCGAGCCGGTCGGCGTCCTCGATCCGACGACGAATCCGACCTGGGAGGGCTTCCACGATCTGGCACGTCAGCACGACGTCGGCGCCGTGTGGTCGTTCCCACTGTTCGGTCCCAGGCGCGACGTTCGCGGCACCGTCGGCGTCCACTTCCGGGTCCCGCGCACCCCGACGCCCGCCGAGCGCGCCACGATCGACCGGGGCGTGTGGCTCGCCGAGATCGCCCTCGAGCAGCGCCACGCGACCGAGGCACTCCGCGAGAGCGAGGCGCGCTATCGCGCGGCGAGCCAGGCCAAGGACGAGTTCCTCGCGATGCTCGGGCACGAGCTGCGAAATCCGCTCGCACCGCTGCAGACCGTCCTCGACGTCATGAAGCTCCGCAGTGGCGATCAGCTCCTCAAGGAGCGCACCCTGATCGAGCGGCAGGTTCGCCAGCTCAGCCGGCTCGTGGACGATCTCCTGGACATGTCGCGGGTCGCGCAGGGCATGATCGAGCTCCGCATCGAGCCGACCGATCTCGCGGAGGTCGTCGCCAGGGCGATCGAGACGGTGGCGCCGTTGCTCGAAGAGCGGCGCCAGACGATCGACGTCTCGGTGGCGCCGAACCTGGTCGTCCACGGCGACGGCGCCCGACTGCGACAGGTGATCGGCAATCTGCTGACCAACGCGTCGAAGTACACGCCGGCCGGTGGTCACATCGCGATCATCGGTGCGGTCGAGGGCGAGGCCGCCGTCGTCCGCGTTCGCGACAACGGCATCGGGCTCTCCGCCGACACGCTGCCGCACATCTTCGAGATGTTCGTGCAGGAGCGCCAGGCGCTCGACCGCTCGCGCGGTGGCCTGGGCCTCGGGCTCGCGATCGTCAAGAACCTGGTCGAGCTCCATCACGGCAGCGTGGAGGCCCGCAGCGACGGGCCTGGGCAGGGAAGTGTGTTTACCGTGCGCCTGCCTACGGTCGTCGCGAAGGGTCCGTCGCTCGGACCAGACACGCAGCCGGATCAGGATCCGAGGAGGCAGCCGGTCTCCCCCCGACCTCTGGCAGAGCGGACCATCCTCATCGTCGACGATAACCCCGACGTGCGCGACACGCTCGTCGACCTCCTCGAGCACCTGGGGTTCAGGCCCGTCAGCGCGCACGATGGTCCCTCCGCGCTCGTCGTCGTGGCCACGGCGCGACCCTCGATCGGGCTGGTCGACCTCGGTCTGCCGGTGATGGATGGCTACGAGCTGGCGAGCAAGCTCCACGAGCTCGAGCCGACGATGCAGCTGATCGCGGTCACCGGCTACGGTCAACCCGGCGACTTCGAGCGGACGCGCGCCAGTGGCTTCGCGGCACACCTGGTCAAGCCGCTCGACATCGATGCGCTGCTCGAGACCCTCCAGCGGCTCTCGTCGCGACCGGCTGCCGCCACGCTCACGTCCTGAGGACGCTCGCACGCGGCGAGAACGTGACGTCAGCCGGGATCGATCGCCACCAGCGCGAGCTCGTCGTAGCTCCGGCGGATCTGCGCGGCGTTGATCTGGGGCGGACAGCGTGGCTGCTGCCAGCAGGGCAGCAGCTCGCTTGCGAGGTCGCGCTCCTCGGGTGAGAGATGGAGCAGCATCTGGTAGTGCCGGTAGTGGATCGGGAGGTATGCCCCGTTGTCCTCGGTGACCTCATCGATCACGGCGTTCGCGTGAAGCGAGCTCGCAGCAGCCGCCGCGTGCGGCGCGGTCGACGGCGAGGTCGGTTGTGGTTGCTGGATCGGGGCATCGTCGCGGGTGCTCAGGGCTGCGGTCATGCGGTGCTTCCTTGATCGGGACGACTGCAGGCGCTGGGCCGGAGGCCCGCGCGCCAAGCGCCTGAAATCTCGACGGGTGATGCGCCATCGCCTTGACGGTCGTCAACGATCCCGCCGACCCGACGCGCTTCACGTCAGCCCTCGGGCCGTCGCGGCGAGGCCCGCGCGAAACCCCGCGGCCTCGCGCAGACACCCGGGATCGATCGCGTCCTGGCCGAGCAGGTCGGCGATGGTCCGCGCCACCTTGATCATCCGGTCGATCGATCGCGCGGTGAGCTCGGCGTCGTGATCGACGATCTCCTCGAGCATGCGCTCGCACGCGTCGTCGAGCTTGCACGTCGTGCGCGCGACCGCCGGCGGCATCTCGGCGTTCGTGCGCACGTTCCACGGCGCGAGCCGCGTGGACTGGCGCTCGCGCGCGGCCGCGACCCGCTCGCGGATCGCCGCGGAGGGTTCGGCCGGCGTGGGATCGCGCAGCGCGACCAGCGGCACCGGCTGGACGTGGACGTGGAGATCGATCCGATCGAGCAGCGGTCCGGACATCCGCGCACGGTAGCGCTCGAGCATCCCCGGGCTGCACGTGCACTCGCGCGCCCCCGAGTCGAGCCAGCCGCACGGACACGGGTTGGCCGCCGCGACCAGGAGGAACGAGGCCGGCAGCTTGATGGTGCCGTGCACGCGGCCGATCGTGACGACGCGCTCCTCGAGCGGTTGCCGCAGCGACTCGATCGCGCCGCGCGTGAACTCGGGCAACTCGTCGAGGAACAGCACCCCGTTGTGCGCGAGCGAGATCTCGCCAGCTCGAGGCACCGTGCCGCCGCCGAGCAGCGCGGCGGTCGACACGGTGTGGTGGGGCGCGCGGAACGGCCGCTCGTCGACGAGGCCGTCCGCGAGGCCGAGCGACGAGTAGACCTTGGTGGTCTCGAGCGCCTCGTCGCGCGTCATCACCGGCAGCACCGTCGGGATCCGCCGCGCGAGCATGGTCTTGCCGGTCCCGGGCGGCCCCGACATCAGGAGGTTGTGGCCGCCCGCGACGGCCACCTCGATCGCCAGCCGCGCCATGGCCTGACCGCGCACCTCGCACATGTCCGCCGCCACGCGCCGGCGCGAGGTGCGGCGCTTGCGCGTCGGTGTGGGGAGCACGCCGCCGTCGCGGAGCACCGCGATCACCTCGGCGATGTGACGGACCGCGAACACCTCGATGTCGTCGACGAGCTCGGCCTCGGCCGCGCACGCCATCGGCACCAGCACGCCGCGCATGCCGCGCTCGCGCGCGAGGATCCCCGCCGCGAGCGTGCCCTTGACCGGCCGCAGCGCACCGTCGAGCCCGAGCTCGCCGAGGATGACCAGGCCGTCGAGCGGCGCCCGGTCGAAGGTCTCCGCCTCCTCGACGATCACGCCGAGCGCGATCGGGAGATCGAGCGCGCAGCCCGGCTTGCGCAGATCCGCCGGCGCGAGGTTCACGGTCACGTGCTTGAGCGGCAGATCGAGCCCGACCGTGTTGAGCGCGCTCTTGATCCGCACCGCGCCCTCCTTCACCGAGGGCGCCGGCATGCCGACGACGTTGTAGGTCGGCAGCCCGCGCGTGATGGCGCACTCGACGTCGACGATCGCCGCGTCGACCCCGATCAACGTGCACGACTTGATGAAGGCGACCACGCCCACACCCACAGCAGGTCGCGCGCCAGGTCGCGCCCCGAACGAATCCAGTCACTTGGCGTGCCGATCGGCCGCTGGACGGACGCGCCCGGCCGCCCACCGGCCACGCCCGGACGCTGCAAGGTTTCTTCACACGCCGCCCGCAGGTCGCGAAACATGGGCGCCGCATCCTGATCTCATGATTCCACTCGCCATCGGTCTCGGGGTTCTCGGTTTCCTCGCCATGCGTCGCGCGCACCACTGCCACGGCGCGCATCACCACAGGAGCTGGCGGCAGGCCGCGTACGGCGGCTGCGGTGGCGGCGGCTGGCGCCGCCACCTGGTCCACCGCATGCTCGGCCACATCGACGCCTCCCCCGCCCAGGAGCGCGCGATCATCGCGGAGCTCGAGAAGCTCCAGGAGCGGGCTCGTGACACGCGGTTCTCGATGCGCGACGCACGCACCGATCTCGCCGCGGCGATGCGCGGCCCGCTGCTCGACGACGCGGCGCTCGGCGCGGTGCTCGGGCGCGTCGATGCTGGCACCCAGGCCATGCGCGGCGCCGCGCTGGACGCGCTACGCAACATCCACGCGCTGCTCGACGACACCCAGCGCGCCCAGCTCGCCGACCTCCTCGATCGCGGCTGGCACGGCGGGTTCCGCGGCCCGCACCATCGGCATGGTGGCCACCCGTACCGCGGGTAACGATCGACGCTAGGATCGAGCCCGCAGCCCATGCGCATCCTCCTGATCGATGACGACGCGCGGCTCGCCGAGCTGCTCGTCGACTACCTGACCCCGCAGGGCGTGAGCCTCCAGCACGCCGGCGGGGGTCAGGCCGGGCTCGCCGCGCTCGCCGCGGGCGACTTCGACGCGATCCTGCTCGACGTGATGATGCCCGGCATGGACGGGCTCTCCGTGCTCCGCGCGATCCGCGACGGCGGCCACCGCATCCCGGTGCTGATGCTCACCGCGCGCGGCGACGAGGCCGATCGCGTCGTCGGCCTCGAGCTCGGCGCCGACGACTACATCGCCAAGCCGTTCTCGCCGCGCGAGCTGCTCGCCCGCCTCCGCGCGGTGCTCCGGCGCGCGGCGCCCGACACCATCGCCGAGAAGCTCGCGGCGGCCGGCATCACCGTCGACCTCGGCGCCCGCGAGGTCGTCGTCGACGGCAAGCCGATCGAGCTCACCGGGCTCGAGATCGATCTGCTCGTCGCCCTGCTCCGGCGCGCGGGCCGCGTCGTGCCGCGGACGACCTTGCTCGAGCTCGCCGGGCGCGGCGACGTCACCGTCGGCGAGCGCGCCGTCGACGTCCACATCTCGCGCCTCCGCAAGAAGCTCGGCGACGACGCCGCCACCCGGATCCGCACGGTGCGCGGGGTCGGCTACGTGCTGGCGCGCAGCCCCGAGGAGCCGGCGGATGGCTGACGACCTCCGCGCCACGATGAGCTCGGTGAGCCGCGCCGGCCGCTGGACGGTGCCCCCGACCTTCCCGGTCCGGATGTTCTGGAGCAACGGCGAGCTCGATCTCCGCGAGGCGGTGATGGGCCCGGGCGTGACGACGATCGAGGTCCACCTGACGATGGCGAACCTCGAGATCATCGTGCCCCCGACGCTCGCGGTCGACGTCCAGGTCACGCCGTTCGCCGGCAACGTGGAGCTGCGCCACGCCAACCCGGTCCCCGCCGGGGCCGACGACCGCCCACGCCTCCGCGTCGTCGGCCGGGTGCGGATGGCGAACCTCGAGATCCTCACCCGGCTTCCGGGCGAGACGTCCGAGGACGAGCACCGGCGCCATCGCTCGCGCCGCCACGCCCAGCGCCACGTGCGCCGCGCCGCGCACATGCAGCGCTGGCAGCAGTTCCATGCCGAGCGCGAGATGTGGCGCGACGCGCACCGCCGCAAGCACCATCGGGGCCCGTGGGCCCCGTGGTGGATGCACGCGCGCATGCGCCGCCGCATCTTCTTCGGCATGGCGGTCGCCACGACGCTCGGCGTGCTCATCGGCCGGCGGATGGCGGAGGCGCCGTCGTGGTGGTACCCGGTGATCGCGTTCGTCACCCTGTCGGTCCTGTCGGGCGCGATCGCGTACCGGCTGACCCGCCCGCTGATCGCCGTCGTGCAGGCCGCCCGCGACATCGGCGAGGGCAAGCTCGACACCCGGATCGACATCACGCGGCACGGCGGGGAGACGCAGCTGCTCGCGACCGCGATCAACGACATGGCGGTGCGGATCGAGCAGCAGATGAAGGATCAGAAGACGCTGCTCGCGGCGGTGTCGCACGAGCTGCGCACGCCGCTCGGCCACATGCGCGTGCTGATCGAGACCGCCCGCGACGCGCCGGCCTCCGGAACCCGGCGGCCGCTCGACGAGCTCGACCGCGAGATCCTCGTGCTCGACGATCTCGTCGGGCGCCTGCTCGCGTCGTCGCGGCTCGAGTTCGGCAACCTCGATCTCCGCGCGACCCACCTCGGCGAGCTCGCCGCGGACGTCGCCACCGCGAGCGGCGTGCTGCCCGCGCGGGTCGAGGCCATCGGCGAGGTCCGCGCCGCGATCGATCCCACGCTCGTGCGGCGCGCGATCGCCAACCTGCTCGACAACGCGCGGACCTACGGGGGCGGCGCGACCGCGCTGCGCATCGAGCG
>JAPLLF010000781.1 GCA_026387715.1 Pseudomonadota bacterium | reverse complement strand
GATCGCGCCGGTTCGCGCGATCGGCCGGCTGGCGGCGGTGCTCCTGCTGTCGCCGGCGGAGGTCGGGTTGCTCGTCGCCGCGGCGGCTCCGGCTCTCGACGCCCGCATCGCACCGTTGCCGGCGGCGGTGTGGGAGCCGCTCGTGGCGGCGTCGACGTTCGCGCCGCGCGCCGGCGTGGAGCGCCTCGTGCGGCTCGGCGCGATCGTCGAGACACCGGCGCTCGTCGCGGCGCCGGCGATCGTCGGCTGGCTGCTCGGCCGGCGGTCGGTCGAGGAGCCGAGCGGGGTGCGGCTGCGCACCGTGCCCGCCAGTCTTCCGCCGACCGATCTGAGCCTCGCGCGCGCGCTCGTGATCGACGGGCGAAGCGCGATCACGCGATGGCCCGCGTTGCTCGCGAGCGCCCTCGCGGTCGGCGGGCGGACGCTCGTCGCGCTCGAGCTGACCGAGCGCGCGACGCGCGACGCGATCGCCCGCGCGAGCCTCGAGGCCCGGCTGCACGGCGGCGTCCCGCTGATCGATCTCGAGACCTGGAGCACGCCCGATCCCTCGATCGCGCGCGCGCTGGCCCCGATCGCCGTCACGCTGCCGCGCGATCCGGCACTCGCACGGGCGCTCGAGGAGATCGTCGCGCGATGATCGCCGGGATTGCACGGCGGCTCCTCGAGGAGACGCGATGACCGGCGCCGAGACCCTGCTCGCGCATGCGCTCGCCGCGCTCGACGCCGGCGATCTCGCGATCGCGATCGAGCGGTTCGAGCGTGCCGCGCGAGCCAGCGAGCCGGCGAGACCGAGCGATGCCGTGCACGCGCTCGACGCCGCCGCCCGCGTCGCCTTGATGTGCGGCGATCACGCGCGCGCGGCGGGACTCGCCAACCGCGCGCGCGAGCTCGCAGCCCGCGCACCCGGCGCGGCAACCGCGGCGAGCCGCCTGGTCCTCACGGCCGAGGTCGCCGATCGCGGGGGCGACCGCACGGTCCGCCGCACCGCATGGGAGTCCGTCGTTCAGGGCGACGACGCGCCGTCCCGGTACCGCGCGTTGCTCCGGCTCGCCGAGCTCGCGCGCGACGACGGCGAGCACGCCCTCGCCGCGCTCCACCTCACCACCGCGCTCGCCGAGCTCCCCACACCGGCGACCGCGATCGCGCGCGGCGAGCTCCTGCTCGAGCTGTCGTCGGCGCGGATGGCCGCGGGCGATTCGTCCGGAGCGGAGCGCGCGCTCGCACAGGCCGCGGCGCTCCCCGCCGATGGACCGACCACCGACCCACTCGATGGCGACTCCATGGCACTCCTCGGCGCACGGATCGCCGGCCAGCGCAGCGCCATCGCGTTCGAGGCAGGCGATCTCGAGGCGGCGCTCGCACTCGCCACCACCGCGCGCGATGCGGCCGTCGCGCACGACGATGCGCTCACGTACCTCGGCGCCTCGACGGTGATCGCCGCCGTCCACGAACGCGCCGACCGCCTGGTGGATGCCTACGACACCTACATCCGGGCGCGCGAATCGCTCGCGCAGCTGCTCGGCGACGGCGGCCGGCAGCTCGTCGGACCGGCGATCGAGTTGTTCGAGCGCCGCCTCGGCCCGGCGCGCTTCGCCGCAACGTGGAATGCGTGGGTCGCGCAGCGCAAATGAGGAAGGATTGCCGCGTTCTCGTCGTAAACTCTTAGATCGGGATGGACCGCGACCGGGAACGTGGGCGATCGAGTGCGCGCGCAGCGGAGGCGGACGCCGGCGCGTGGCCCGGCAAGACCTCGCGCATCGATCGCGAGGCGACCGGTCAGTCTGCCTACGGTGCCGGCCCCACCGATCCCGGCAAGCGTGCGCGCACCGATGCGTACGCCGTACCCTCGACCGGCGGCAGCTTGTACGGCGCGTTCCTCGCAGCCTACGGCTCGACCGCGGGCGGCGGCGGCGGTGCACACGGCGCCGCGCCGGCCGCGACGCCGCGCGCACCCGGCGCCGTTCGCGCCGAGGACTTCGCGGTCGCCGGCTGGACGGCGGGGCACAACCCACCGCCGCTGCGCATCGGATCGCCACCGGGCGATTGCATGTCGATCGCCGTGCAGTCGGACGGCATCGCGGCGAGCGCGAGCGTCCGCGCGCTGACCGAGCCCGCACAACACTACGCCGTCGGCTTCGTGCAGACGATCCACCGCTCCGAGCGTCGCGCGCTCTACGCCGACGGCGCCGGCGCGATTACGAACCAGTGGCTCGCGAGCCGCGGCCAGATGCTCGACCAGCTCACCGAGATCGCCTCGCCGGTGCCCTGGTACAACAGCAGCCTCGCGTTCGCCGGCACCGCACCGCAGACGCCGCGGATGAGCGACAACCCGATCGTCATCGTCCCCGAATATGATCCGGCCGGCGTCGGCATGCTGAAACGCATGGAGGGCGGCGAGTCGTTCACGACATACCTCGTCGCGATGCGGGGCAACGACGCGTCGACGATCGTCTACCTGGGCAACGTCGACTGGAACGTCAGCTGGGCCGGCCACTTCAACGAGAGCTACTCCTCGTACGACGGCGGCAACTCGCACGTCGGCGGCGCCGCGCCCGCGACCAGCGGGAACGCCGTCCTCGCCGGTCCTGCGGCGAACGACGGTCCCGGCGGTGGCTTCCTCGGCGGCCCACCGCCGGCGCCCGCCGCCGCCGCGCGCCACCGTGGCGCGCACGCGTACGCGTGGGGAACCTACGGCTACGCGGGACCGGCCCAGCACTACGCCGATCCACCGGGCGTCGGGCCCGCGGCCGAGACCGACGAGCAGCGCAACACGCGGCTGCGCGAGGCGATCGTGGCGCCGC
>JAPLLF010000051.1 GCA_026387715.1 Pseudomonadota bacterium | reverse complement strand
CCGTCGAACATCATGGTGATCGAGCGCGCGGGTCGCCTGCTGCCCAAGCTGCTCGATTTCGGGATCGCGAAGGTCTTCGACACCAACCCCATGCCCCGGGTGAAGCCGCGCACCCGGCCGGTTCCGGTCATCGCGGTCATCGCGGATGGCGCGACCGCGCTGGGAGCCACCGAGGTGCCGGGG
This sequence comes from Pseudomonadota bacterium, assembly GCA_026387715.1. Taxonomy (GTDB): domain Bacteria; phylum Myxococcota_A; class Polyangia; order Haliangiales; family Haliangiaceae; genus JABFXX01. The sequence continues at coordinate 1,652 of JAPLLF010000051.1, read as the reverse complement.
GCGGTGTCGGTACCAGAGCCGGCACGCGGCGAGGTGGCGGTCTTGATGCCGGCATCGGATCCGGATCCGGATCCGGATCCGACCCTGCCCTCGGATATTCCAATCGCCGTTCCAGTCCCGCTCAAGCCGAGCGAGATCCTCACCCTCCCGCTCGACGACGCACCCAGATCGTCGGCAGCGGTTCCCGAAGCGGTTCCGGAGGTCGTGGATCCTGGCGTCTCCCGGGGCAACATCACCGCCCCGCTCACCCGGGCGGACGCGACGATGGGCTCGCCGCCGTACATGTCTCCCGAGCAGTGGGGCGACGCGTCGCGCGTGGGCCCACGGGCCGATCTCTACGCGCTCGGTATCGTCGCGTACGAGGCGTTGCTCGGTCGTCGGCCGTTCATCGCGAGCACGATCACGGCGTTCGCCCACATGCACTGCCACGAGCCCGTGCCGCTGGTCGGGCCCGGGTTCTCGAGCGCCTTCGATCGGTTCTTCGCGCGGGCGCTGGCGAAGGATCCCGACGATCGCCCGGCGACCGCGCTCGAGCTCGCGGCCACGCTGCGGGTCGCCGCGGGGATCGGCTCCGCTCCGGAAGATCTGCCCCGGCTCGACGAGGGGATCCGCGACGCGTGGCTGGCCGAGGCGCCGCAGAACCTCGCCGAGGGCATCGCCGAGCTCGACGGTGCGCGCAACGTTCACCAGGCGCGCGACGCCGCCCGCGATCTGTTTCGCGGCCTGATCCGCTACCTCATCGCGCTGGCGCTCGCCGCCCGGGCGCAGGTCCGCGGCGATCGCGACGATCCCAGCGTCCGCGAGCTGCTGCGCGCGCTCCGCCAGCGCGAGCTCGACGAGGAGGAGCGGATCAAGCTGCTCCGCCTGCTGGTGCGTCCGTTCGCGACGCGGCGCGGGGCGTATCCGATTCCCGAGCTTGTCGATCTGGTCGGGCTCGCCGGCGATCCGCGCGACGTCATCGAGGCGATGCTCCAGCTCCGGCCGTCCACCGACCACGTCGGCGCCGAGGACGTCGTGCGTTCGCAGCTCGTCCAGTTCATCCCGTCGCTCGCCAAGGTGCTGCGGGCGTCGGCGTTCGTGCTCGACTACGCCGTGGTGGTGCCGCGCGAGGGCAACGCCGAGCGCTGGATGGGCATGCGCCGCCAGCGGCGTACGCTCGCCTTCGTGCGCGAGGTCCTGGTCGCCGACCAGGCGGTCCTGCTCGATCGCGACGGCCGCCGTGCGCTGGTGCTGTGGCCACTCATCCAGGTGACCGCGCCCACGGCAGGAACCGAGCGCGAGTCGTTCGTGTTCGACGGGCGCGGTCGGCTCGGCGCGCGGCTCACCGCCACCCCGACGAGCTTCGAGCACCACGATCCGCTCGTGTGGGACTGGTTCGCCGAGCACGTCCTCGGCGAGGTCGAGGGCGAGACCGAGCGGCGCGAGGATGATCGTCCGCCCTACCTCGGCCTCGCGTCGTTCGCGGCGAGCGACGCCGATCGCTTCGTCGGGCGCGAGCGCGAGATCGACACGTTCATCAACCGCCTGCGCAAGCAGCCGCTGCAGGTCGTCGTCGGGCCGTCGGGCGCGGGCAAGAGCTCGTTCGTGCACGCCGGCGTCGTGCCGGGCCTGCCCACGGGCTGGCGCACGATCACGCTCCGCCCGGGCATGAC
>JAPLLF010000637.1 GCA_026387715.1 Pseudomonadota bacterium | reverse complement strand
GAGCCTGCGTGCTGCGTGGCGTGCTGTGCGACGGGCCGGTCACCGCGTTGATGGCGCGCGCCATCGAGCTGATCGAGGGTCCGGCGACCTCGACCGACCCGACCCGGGTCGCGCGTACCCTGCAGTTTGCGATCTCGGCGTTCCTCGGCATCGACTCTCCCGTCGGCTCGATCTGTGACGCGTCGCAGGACGAGCACGAGCTCGTGACCGGGCTGGCCCTGGCCACCCTCGCGCAGGCCACCGGCGACACGGCATCCACGCCGGCGGACGAGGGCGCGCCACGCGCGTACCGCAACGTCGACGAGGCGATCGCGGCCGAGGCGACCACCATCGGTCGCGTCCAGGACCTCTGCCGGAACCTGGTCGCCGCGACGATGCCGACGGCGCACGCCGCGATCGAGCAGCACCACGCCGCGCCCAGGGCGGCGCGGGTCAGCATCGAGCGCACGCACCTCGGGGGCGCGACGCGCGGCGAGATCGCCGCCTACCTGCTCGCGGTCGGGGGGATGCCACTCGCCGTCATCGATGCCGTCGGATGCCATGAAGCCGAGGACCTGTCGGAGATCTCGTCCGTCTTGCGGTCGGCACGGGCACGATCGTAGCGACGTCGACGCGCCTCGACGCCTGGGTGGTTGGCATGACACCCGGGCAAGGCCTCGTGATCCTGTGCGGGCTCGCCGGTTGCCTGCCCGACGATGGGCGGTGTGGACCGAACATGAAGTACGTGGACGCCCTCGGCGTGTGTGTCTGTAGCGACCACGCGATCAGCGATGGTGGTGGGTGCACGTCCTGCGCGGCGGACGAGATCGTCGTGGGCAACACCTGTGCGTGTCCGCCTGGCGAAGCCCGGAACGCGAACGACGCGTGCGCCGCGGTCGCGGGGTTCGGGGCGGCGTGCGATGCCCAGACCCCCTGCAGCAACCCGACGTACAGCGTGTGCGCCGTCCGCGAGGGCACCGGCACGTGCGCGCATCCGTGTGCCGTCGATACCGATTGCCCCGCGAGCGACGTCTGCGCCGACTGGGAGCCGTTGCCGTCGTGCCGGACGTACACCGGTTACGGCGCGACCTGCACCAACGCGAACGATTGCGCGAGCTACGACGCGACCGCGTGCCTCCAGGGGCACTGCGTCGTCGACGGATGCACCGTCGGGGTGGATGACTGTCCGCGCGACACCACCTGCTGCGATCTCTCGAGCTACGGCCTCGGGACGGTCTGCACCCCACCCGGGTCCTGCCCGTGAAGCGGTGGCTCGCCACAGCCGTGATGATCGCGCTGCCCGCGGTCACGGCCGCGGCGCCAGTCGCGCCCGATCCGACGGAGCCGACGGAGCCGACGGAGGAGCCGACGGAGCCGATCGCAACGCCGATCGCAACGCCGGTCGCAGCGCCGATCGTCCCCGCGACCGAGGTCGACCTCTCCGGGCTCGACCTCGATCCCACGCCGGCGGACGAGAAGATCAGCCTCTACGGCTTCGCGGACGTCAGCTGGCGCGCCATGTTGATGCCGCGCTCGAGCATCGGGGCGAACTACATCCCGAAGGAGAACTCGTTCCTCGTCGGCAACGTCGATCTCTACGTGACCAAGAAGCTGTCCTCTCACTGGCGGTCGCTGCTCGAGGTCCGCTACCTGTACGCCCCGATCGAGAAGACGGCGGACGGCTCCTACGCGTCGACGACCGCGCCCGACCCCGCCGACCTCGAGCGACCGATCCAGTGGGGAGGCATCTCGATCGAGCGCATCTACCTCGAGTACGAGATCAACGAGTGGTTGACCGTCCAGGCTGGCAGCTTCCTCACCCCCTACGGGATCTGGAACGTCGACCACGGATCGCCAGCGATCATCCCGGTCACTCGCCCGTACATCATCGGCGAGAGCCTGTTTCCACAACAGCAGACGGGCCTCCACCTCTACGGTCGGGCGCCCCTCGGGGACTATCAGCTCAGGTACGACGCCACCTTCACCAACGGGCGCGGCCCGTTCCAGGCGGTCCGCGACCTCGACGACAACAAGGCGATCGGCGCGCGCGTCGAGCTCGAGACCCCGTGGCTCGACGGCGTCCACCTCGGTCTCTCCGGATATCGCGGTCGTTACACGGATCGCCCCGCCGACGTCATCGTCGCAAATGCCTCCGGGATGCTCGTCAACACGACCCCCATGGGCACGCGCTACGACGAGCTCGCGTGGGGCGCCGATGTGCTCGTGCGGCGTGGGGGCCTCCACGTCCAGGCCGAGGTGATCGGCAACGACCGCCACTACCTGCCTGGCGCACGCGAGATCACGCGTGGCGGGTTCGTTCCCGATGGCTGGTATCTCGGGGCCTACGCGCTGGTCGGCTATCGCTTCGACCGCTGGTGGCAGGTGATGCCCTTCGCCGTGTTCGAGGTCGATCGCATGCGGCCGAGCGTGGAGCTCGGCTCGACCCCGGTGGTCATCCAGGCCACCGCGGGCTTGAACTTCAGGCCCGATCCGAGCGTCGCCCTCAAGATCGGATACGTCCACGTCCACGTGGACACCGCGATCGACCTCGACCTCCAGAGTCTCATGACCCAGGCGACGTGGGCCTTCTGATGCGGATGCGCGCCCAGCTGATCGCATGGCTCGCGCTACTCGCCCTCGGCGCCGCCCCGCGTCACGCGCGGGCCGACAAGCCTCCCCGCTCGCTCGTCGTCGTGGTGGCCAAGGGGTCGATGGTCAAGAACCTCACCAGGGCCGAGCTGCGGCGGTGCTTCAGCTCCGAGGCCGTGGTGATCGAAGGTGCGCGGCTGGTCCCGTTCAACTATCCGCCGGGCAGTCCGGAGCGGCTCGCGTTCGACCAGATCGTGCTCGGCATGTCGGGCGAACAGGTCGGTCGCTTCTGGGTCGACCGCAAGATCCGCGGCGAGAGCCAGGCCCCCCGCGCCCTGCCGCCCTCGGCCATCACCAAGATCGTGACGAAGTTCCCGGCCGCGATCTCGTACGTCCCCATCGAGCTCGTCACCGACGCGGTCGTCGCCGTCACGATCGAGGGCAGCTCGCCGACCTCACCCGGATACCCGATCAAGGTGCGGTAGCTAGGTCGCGAGCTTGCGATAGAGCGTTCGACGATCGATGCCAAGAACGCGTGCGGCCTGCGCCATGTTGCCATCGACGCGCTCGACGATCTTGCGGATGTAGGCCAGCTCGACGTCGGCGAGCGGGCGCAACCGATCGGCGGCCTCGCCGAGCGAGGCGTCCTCGGCCGGGGTCGGGTTCCCAGGCGCGCGGACATCCTCGAGCACGATCGTGTCGTGATCGGTGAGCGCGACCGCGCGCTCGACGACGTTCGCGAGCTCGCGCACGTTCCCGGGCCATTCGCGCTTGCACAGCCAGCGCATCGCCTCGTCGCTGATCCCGAGCGTGGTCGAGCCCGCGTGCGAGGCGCGCGCGA
>JAPLLF010000421.1 GCA_026387715.1 Pseudomonadota bacterium | reverse complement strand
TCCTGTCGAGCGACACGTTGCGGTACCGATCGAGATCCCACGTGAGCTTGCCCGGGTCGCCGACGTAGTGGTTGTAGGTCTGCAGCGTCTGCGACCGCACGAACACGTTCTCGAGGCCGCGGATCATCGACGACTCGCGCGCGGCGACGACCCGCGCCACCTGGTTCTGCGCGATCATCTCCGTCGCGTAGCGCGGCACCTCGGAGAGCACGCGCCGCTCGACGTCCTCGACCTTTGCCCCGGTGCGCAGCGTGACGGTGACCTCGAACACGCCGCTGAACCCGCTGCCGCCCTGCTCCACGCGGACGCTCTGCGCGAGCTGGTCGTCGATCACGAGCTTCTTGTAGAGCGTGCCGAACCCCTCGGCCCCGAGCACGTTCGCGACGATGTCGAGCTCGGCGTCTCCCGGGGCGAAGTTCGCCGGCGAGTGCCACGCGAACACGACCTGCGGCAGCTTCGCGAGCTGGTCGACGACGGTGACCTTGGTCCGCGCGATCTCGCCCGGCGGCACCGGCACCAGCGTCGGCTTCGTGCTCGCCGGGAACGTGCCGAACCACTTGGCGACGAGCTGCTTGGTCGCCGCGACGTCGATGTTGCCGACGATCGCGATCGTGGCGTTGGACGGCACGTACCAGGTGCGGAAGAAGTTCTTCACGTCGTCGACGGTCGCGGCGGTGAGGTCCTCGTGCTTGCCGATCGTCAGGTGGCGATACGGGTGCCCCTCGCGCGGGTAGAGGGTCTCGTACTCGGCGAACAGCGCCTTGCGATACGCGACGTTGTCGTAGTTCTGGCGCCGCTCGTTCTTGACCGTGTCGATCTGGTTGTCGAGCGAGCCCTTGTCGAGGAACTCGAGCAGGTGGCCCATGCGATCGCTCTCGAGCCACAGCGCGGCCTCGAGCTGGTTGGCAGGGACGACCTCGAAGTAGTTGGTGCGGTCGGTGTTCGTCGTCCCGTTGATCTGCTCGCTGCCGATCTTCTTGAGGATCGCGAAGTGGTTGTCCTTGCCGACGTTGACCGAGCCCTGGAACATCATGTGCTCGAACAGGTGCGCGAACCCGCTGCGACCGGGCGACTCGGCGCCCGAGCCGACGTGGTACCAGACGTTGACCGCGACGAGCGGGGTCGCCTTGTCGACGGAGAGGATGATCTCGAGGCCGTTGGGGAGCGTGTAGCGCTCCGCAGGGATCGTCGGATCGGGGGTTTGCGGAGGCGCCCGCACCCCGGCGTCCACCTGGTCCTCGACGAGGACGGGAGCCAGGGTCGCGAGCACGAGTGCTCCGACGGTCGTCATTCTCATGCGCATGCCGCGGAAGGTACTACAGCCGCTCGAGCTGGCGATCGATCACGGGGTCCGGGCCGAGCGCGCGGAGCGCCTCGAGCGCGGCGTGCCCGCCTGGATCCCCGGCGCGCACCAGCGCGATCGCCGCCGCGTACGCCGGCAGGCGGGCGAACCGCGGATCGTCCTCGTCGAGGATCTCGTAGACGTCGGTCGACTCCTGCCGGCCGCGGAGCACGAGGGTCTCGAGCCAGCGGGTGTGCGCGCGCACGCCCGCGGCGTCCACCAGCGTGCCCGACACGACGAGCTGGGAGCCGTACACCTTGCACATCCCCTCGAGCCGGCTCGCGACGTTCACCGCGTCGCCGATGATCGTGTACTCGAGCTTGCGCGAGCTGCCGATGCTGCCGGCGACCACCGGGCCCGCGTGGATCGCGATGCCGACCTCGAGCGCGACCTCGCCCTGCGCGCGGCGCTCGATGTTCCAGCGGGCGAGCTCGCGGAGCATCGCGAGGGCCGCGCCCACCGCGGCGCCCTCCGGGTTCGGCGTGTCGTCGAGCGTGCCCCAGTCCGCCAGGATCGCGTCGCCGATGAACTTGTCGATCCGCCCGCCGTGCTGCGTGATCACCGCCGTCATCCGGTCGAGGTAGCCGTTGAGCATCGTCACGACCTCCTCGGGGGACATCCCCTCGCTGAGCGTCGTGAACCGGCGGAGGTCGACGAACATCACCGCGGCGTGCCGGCGCTCGCCGAGCAGCGCCTCGGAGCGCCCGCTGATCATCCGCTGGACGACCTCGGGCGCGACGTACTGCCCGAACGTGGTCTTGATGAACGCGCGCTCCTCGAGGCCGTGCGCCATGTCGTCGAAGTGGCGCCCGACGACGCCGAACTCGTCCTTGCGCGCCATCTCGGCGCGGACGTGGAGCCGTCCCTCGGCGATCGCGTTGGTCGCCGCGACGATGCGCGCGAGCGGCTCGCGTACCCGGCGACCGACGACGATCGCCAGCACCACGAGCGCGCCCAGCGCGACGGCGAGCACGGCGAGCGTGAGCAGCCCCACGTCGCGCTTGATCGCGGCGATCCGCGCCGCGCGGACGTCGATGCCGACGAGCGCCTGGGTCATGGGGATCGGCGCGTAGCCCGACAGCACGGTCCCCCACGCGTCGGTGTAGACGTCGTCCTCGACCACCGGGTGATCGAAGCCTTCGAGGATGCGCGTCGGGTGATCCGGCTGGTACGGCTCGCCCGGCTTGCCCGGTGGGGCATCGGCGACGATGACGACGTCGACGACGATCTCGACCGCGTCCGGCGTCGCGCCTCGCCGCATCACGTAGAGGTCGGAGAAGTCGGGCTCGACGGCCGCGACCGCGCGGAACCGCTCCGCCAGCCGTCGATACGCCGGGCTGGCGACGTCGGCCTCGGTGCGGATCCCGGCGATCTCGTCGGGCGTGATCGCCGCGGCGAGCGCCATCGCGCCGATCCGTAGGCGCGCCTGCAGCGCCGCCCGCTCGCTCGCGACCCCGCGGATGTAGAAGAACCCCGTGATCGACAGCAGCACCGCGAGCACGAGGCCGCCGTACATCACCGACAGGCGGATGTGGAACCGCTGCCATAGCCGGAGGCCATCGGTGGTGGCGGTGGAGGGCGCGGACACCGCCATTGGTACGGGCTGATGCTAGCCGATCTTCTTGTCGATCCCTGCCTTGGCGTGGGCGGCCGCGTCCTCGACCTTGCCGACGGCGGCCTTCGCCTTGTCCTTGATGTCCCCGCCGATGTCCTTCGCCTTGTCGGCGACGACGTGCGCGTCGTGCTTGAGGTCGGCGCCGACATCCTTCGCCTTGTCCTTGATGTCCCCGCCGACGTCCTTCGCCTTGTCGGCGACGACGTGCGCCTTGTCCTTCACCTTGTCGGCGACGACGTGCGCGTCGTGCTTGAGGTCGGCGCCGGCGTCCTTCGCCTTGTCGGCGACGACGTGCGCGCCGTGCTTGAGGTCGGAGCCGACGTCCTTGGCCTTGTCCTTGATGTCCCCGCCGACGTCCTTCGCCTTGTCCTTGACGTCTGCGCCGACGTCCTTGATCTTGTCAGCCGCGTGCGCGCCCTTGTCGTGCATCTTCTCGGCGGCGTGCACGACGCCATCCTTGAACTTGCCGGCGTACTCCTTGGTCTTGTCGGTGACGTGCTCGATGGTCTGCTTGATGGTGGTCATGCACCGACGAGTTGCAAGCCGGTGGCCACCTCAGCGGGTCGGGGGACGCTCGTCATCCTTCGCCGGGGGACCCTCGATCGGCTGGATCTGCCACAGCGACGGCTGCCCGGCCTTCTCCTTGTACTCGGTGCACGCCTCGACGTGATCGGTGCCGTAGCTCGCGCTCCACATGTACGCGATGCCGACGGCGAGCAGCGGGAGCGCGTAGTAGTACTTGAAGTTCTTGAAGTCCGCGTTGTCGGACACGCCCTCGTAGAGCGTGCCGCCCGCCGACGCTGCGATCGCCGCGGCGCCACCGATCGCGTCGAGCGAGGGGAGCGCCGCCGACGTCGAGCAGTGGACCGTGGACGGATCCGTCCCTGGCTTCACCGCCCCGGGTCCCTTCGTGAAGCCAAAGGAGCATCCCGTCGTCAGCGCTACCGTCAGTAACCATCGCATGCGACGGCAGTGTCGCCTGGTTGCCCCGGCGCTGCCAATCCGCCACGCGCATGGTGTGCGCCGTTGCACACCAGCCGGGCGCACGCGCTCGCCCTACCGAGGGGTGGGGATCCGGGCGTCGAAGTCGATCCACACGCGCGGGTCGGTTCGACAATCGTACGCGCGACACGCACCCGGCCGGTTCGCGTAGACGGTGCACGCACCATCGGCATCCATGCACACGCACCGGCCATCGGTGCGCGGCAGCGCGTAGGGCTGGGTGATGTCGAACGGCAGATGGTCGGCGAGGTCCTGCGCGGACAGCGTGACGTCGAACGAGCAGCACCGCCCACCGCACAGCGGGATCCGCGCCGCGCAGTCGATGTCGGCGCTCGGGATCGCGTGCTTGTCGCGAAACGTCGCCAGCCGGACCACGCTGCGCTCGCCCGTGCCCTTCACCTTGGCCGCGAGCCGGCGGAAGCTCGCCGGCAGGGTCCCCCGCAGGATCAGGAGATCGATCAGCCACTCGAGGCGCGCCGCGAGATCGGCGTGGTCGTCGCGCGCGGCGAGCGCCTCGCCGAGCGCGGTGAGCTCGGCGATCAAGGCGGGATCGGAGGGAGGGGCATCAGCCGTCATTGTGGGTGGCCTCCCGCCACGATCGCACGATCGCCGCGAGCATCGCGAGCCGCTCGCCGCCACGCCCGCGCCCGATCGGCGGCGTCGTCGGGCCGAGCGTACGCGCGTAGCTCTCGAGGCTGCCGACGCGCTGATCGGGCGTCGCGCGATTGACCCGTCGGCGGGTGGCGTCGCGCAGGTCGAGGCGATCGGCCGGGAGCGTGCCGCCCCCGGCGCCCCACAGCGTGGTGCCGTGATGGCCCCACGTACACGCGACGTCGGTCGGACGCAGGAACGCCGCGAACGCGGCGAGCGCGGCGTCGGGCGACTCCCCGGCGTGCAGCTCGTCGGCGCCGAGCTGGAGGTGGAACGCCGTCGAGGGCGCGAGCTCGCCGCGCGGCGCGATCACGGCCTCGAACCGCGAGCCGTCGGCGGGGCGATACGCGAGCCAGTGCACGAGCTCGTCCGGCTGCTTGGCTCGGCCGTCCTGGAGGTAGGGAAACGCGTTCGCCTCGCCGACCACGCACAGGAGGTCGGCCCACCGCGCGAGCGCGTCGGTGATCATCGTCGGCACGAGCGGCGAGCGCTTGCCGCGCACGAGCTGGCGCACGCCCTCGCGCTTCGGCGCGCGCTGCTGTGCCGCGAGCTGCGCGTCGATCATCGCCTCGAACGGCGCGAGCAGCGCGCGGAACCGCGGCGGATCGCGCTCGAGCACGCCGAGCACGTGCATCAACGCCTCGATCGTCGAGCAGTACTCGGCGCGCGGCTCCTTGCGGATCCGGTAGCGCGACAGCTCGGGCGCGGCGAACGCGTAGCGCGGCAGCGTCCGCAGGATTGTGCTGTCGCGCACGAGCACCTTGGCCTGCGACCACGTGCCGTCGACGACGACGAGCGTGACCGGCCCGGCGGGCGGCTCGGTGAGGATGTTTTTTGCGCCCTCGCCGGGATATAGAAGGATCGGCGGACGCGCGGGATCTCCCAGCGCCGCGCGCAGCGCCGCGTGATCGTCCCAGTGATGGCTGACGTGCAGCTCCGCGCTCGGCAGGCACAGCTTGGCCATCCGCGCGGTGCCGATCGGCATGTCGCGCTCGCGCGGATGCTGGAGGATCACGACGCGGGTCGTCGTCGGGATCGACGGCAGCGACGCGCAGTAGCACACGCTCGCGGGGCGCCGGCAGCGCAGGCACCGCGCCCGCGGGGGGGAAGATGGGGAAGATGGCGCGGCGGGACTCAAGGCGTGCGGGTCACGAGCGAATCGACCGCGTGCACCGGTGCGCGATCACCATTGATCAGGTGCTTGATCGCCCCCAGCACCTGGCGCTGGCTCTCGAGCATCGACTTGCCCGCGAACCACGTCGACACCACCGAGATCGTGAAGTGGCCTCCGCTGCCCGAGACCTCGACCACGGCATCCGGCATGCGCGCCCGCACCGCGGTCGTGATCGCGTCGGGGATCGAGCCGGAGAAGTCGGTCGGGTGTTCGCTCATCCCCACTGCTTCGCACCAAGTGGCGCAGGTTTCAAGGGCGCGGAGGGATCGGCGGCGTGCCGACGCGCTCGTTCCGGTGCGCGCGCAGCCGGACGTCCGCGAACAGCGGCCGGTGGTCGCTGGCCCGACGGGCGAGCTGCGAGTCGCAGCGCGACAGCTCGAGGAAGTCGAGCTCGCCGCGCACGAAGATCGCGTCGAGCGCGCGCAGGGGCCCCCACGCCGGGAACGTGCGCGGGCGCCGCTCGGTGCCGCGGAACCCCGCCGGCGCGAGCACCTCGCCGAGCCCCCCGTAGACGTCGTTGAGATCGCCGCCGACGACGACCGGCGTGTCGGCGTGGAGGGCCTGGAACGGATGGCTCGCGAGGAACATGTCGAGCTGCTGCCTGCGCTCGTAGCCCGCGAGGCCCAGGTGCATGTTGTAGACGTGCACGGTGCGATCGACGTCGTCGTGGCGGACGCGCATGACGGTGTGGAGCACGCTGCGCTTCTTCTTGAACCGCGTCGTGAGATCGATGTTGGTGCTCTCGATGATCGGGTAGCGCCCGAGCACCGCGTTGCCGTACTGCCCGCCGCCGCGCACGTCGACGTTGGGGAACCACGTGCGGTACTTCATGCCGAGCGCCTCGCCGAGCACCTCGACCTGGTGATCGCCGTTGCTGCGCGCCACCCCGGCGTCGACCTCCTGGAGCATCAGGATGTCGGGCTCGAGCTTGCCGATCACCTCGATGATGCGCGACGGATCGTACTTGCGATCGACGCCGCCGATGCACTTGTGGATGTTGTAGGACAGGACGCGGAGCTTCACGCCGCACCTCCGAAGCTCCCGACGACCACGGTCTCGTCGTCGGCGAGCGGGCGACCGGCGCGATGCGCGTTGATCGTGCCCTGGATCAGATCGTGGACCGGGCCGGGCGTGAGCTTCTTGGGATCGAGCTTGCGCAGGAGCTGCTGGAGGCGACGATCACCGAAGGGCTTGCCCGCCGGATCCTGCGCGTCGATCACCCCATCGGTATACCAGACGACGAGATCACCGGGCGACAGTTGCCGCTCGACGACCTTGGGCAGCGCGAACACGCCCGCGCCGAGCAGGTTGCCGCGCCCCACGAGCGCGCTCATCTCCAGGGCGGCAGGCCCGACGCGACACAGGTACGGCGTCGTGTGCCCGCACGAGATGTAGGTCATCGCGCCGGTGGCGTGATCGATCACCGACGCGAAGCACGTCATCGCCAGCTCGCCGCCGCCGACGCGGCGCACCGCCGCGTCGAGCGCGGCCGCGAGCTCCCGGAGATCGAGCCAGCCGCCCGCGCGCCGCGCGGCCGCATCGCACGCGCCGACCGCGGCCGCGGTCACCATCGCGGAGGCGACCCCGTGCCCGGTGACGTCGCCGATCGCGACGAGCACGCGCTTGTCGTCGAGCGGATAGACGCCCCAGAAGTCGCCGGCGCAGCTCGTCGCCGGACGCCACGAGCCGATGATCGCGAGCTCG
>JAPLLF010000055.1 GCA_026387715.1 Pseudomonadota bacterium | reverse complement strand
CCGAGCGGCAACCCCACGCTCGCGTTCGACGCGCACGGCGAGCTGATCGTCGGGCACGCGACCGAGGACGCCTGGGTCGCAGGCCCCGTCGGGGGACCGCCCCGGTGGACCGTTCACGGCGATCCCCTCGACGGCAGCTTCACCTGGGGGGACGGACCCGCGGGCCACGGGCGCCCGACCCGCTTCACGATCGCCGGTGATCGCCTGGTGTTCGTCGACGACGCGCGCGCGGCGATCCGCGTGCTCGGCCCGACGTCGCTGTCCACGATCGTCGGCGGCCGCGCCGGACGCCGCGACGGCCCCACCGCCGAGGCCGAGCTGTTCGAGCCCGCGGCGCTCGGGATCGGCGCGGACGGCGGCCTGCGGATCGTCGAGACGTCGGCCACCTCGGCCATCCTCCGCGCGATCTCGCCGTGATGGTATGACGCGCCGATGAACCGCTCGATCGTCGTCCTCGCCCTCGTCACCGCCTGCGGCGGCAAGCCCGCGCCCTCCTCGACGCCCGCGACCCCGGCCGCGACGGCGACCCCGACGTCCGGCAAGGCGGTCACCGTCAAGCTCGTCAGCCTCACCAACGGCGATCGCGCCTGCTACGTCGCGATCGAGCGGGCCGACGGCACGAGCGACTCGCTCGAGGGTGACTTCGACCTGTGCGGCGGCGGCACGAAGGACGCCAGCGCCGCGATCGGCAAGCAGATCACGTACACGACCGAGAAGGCGAACGTGCTCGCGGCGTCGTGCCAGGGCGACGTCGACTGCGGCAAGTCGGATCAGGTCGACCTCGTCACGACGATCACGCTCGCGCCCTGATCACTCGACGAGGGGGCAGACCGGCGCGCCGGCTCGCAGCCCTCGCAGGCCGGTGGCGATCTGGTCGGCGATCCGCGCGAGGCCGCGCTGGTGCGCCTCGACGAGCGCGGCGTAGCCGCTCGCGGCCCGCTCGCGCACGCGCACCGCGCAGGTCAGCGGCTTGCCTTCCTCCGCCTGCCGGATCGTCCACGTCGCGTCGACAAGCGTGTGATCGCCGAGCGTCGATTCGAAGCGCTGCACCGCGACCTTGATGCGGAAGGTCGGGACGCGATCGTCACCCGGCATCGTCGCGACGTCGCGGGCGCTCAGCGCCTGCGCGAGATCCTCGGACAGCGCGCGGCGGATCTCGAGCGAGAGCGGCGCGATCCACGTCTCCGCGTCGATCGGCGCGAGCTGCCCACTGCCGCGGCGCACGACGAGCTGGGTCCGATCGACGTCCGCGGGCACGTCGACGGGCAACACCTCGATCTGGAAGTCGTTCGTCGACGGTCGCTCGCGCCCGTGCGCGGGTGGCACCAGCGTGTAGTAGCGGCTCGACGACGACCGACACGCGCCCGTGGCGGCGATGAGGCCCGCGAGGATGACCATGGCCTTCACTTGCGACCTCGCAGCAGGGCTTCGGGGTGACGATCGAGGTAGTCGACGAGGTTCCGGATCGAATACGCCGCGCGCTCGAATTGCTGGAGCGCCGACCCCGCCGCTTGCTGGAGGGGCGAGTCCGCCGCGAGCAGGCCGTGCAACGACTTCGTCGCGGCGAGCGCCTCGGGCACGATCTCGCGGTCGACCTGTGCGAGGAGCGCATCGGCCCGCGCGACCACCTTGCCCACCTTCGCGACGACCTCGCCGACCTGGCGTTGGAGGTGATCGACCCCGCCCGGCACCGTCGGGATCGCCCACACCTCGGCGGTCGCCGCCGCATCGCTCGGCGAGGCGTC
>JAPLLF010000942.1 GCA_026387715.1 Pseudomonadota bacterium | reverse complement strand
CGCCAGCCAGCGCGCCCATAGAACGTCAGCTGCCAGACGCCGCGGCTGCGGAGCCGACCCACGTAGTAGAGGCCGGTCGCCTGCGCGCCCTCGGTGATCCGATCCTCGATCGCGCGCAGCAGCTCGGCCTCGACCGCGCTGCCCATGCCGTGCTCGTCGGGATCGCGCAGCTCGAGGCGCACGACGTACAGCGTGTCGGCGTCGCGCAGCGGCGCGTGGGCCTCGAAGCCGAGGTTCAAGAAGATCGACGCCGGCGCGTCCTCGATGGCGCACGCGTAGAACTCCCACGCGTCGTGGATCTCGGGGGCGCCGCTCATGCGCGGCATCCTACCGGTCACGCCAGCAGCGCGCACGCCGCCTGCCACGTCGCCAGCTCGGCCGCGAGCCCGGGGGCGCCGTCGACGACGAGCGCGCGCACGCGATCGTGCTGCGCGCGACACCAGCGCGCCGCGATCGGATCTCGACGCGCGAGCAACCACGGCCCGATCCGCGCGAGCGCTGCGTCGGTCCACCCCGCCACCGCGTACGCGGGATCCTCGCCGACGCCCGGGACGAACGCGCAGACGACGAAGAACCGGCCGTCGCCCTCGACCATGCGCTCGTCACGCAGGTGCCAGCCGTGGCCCCGCGCCCAGGCGCGCACGACGGCCGGCTCGCTGTTGGGCTGCAGCACGAGCTGGGTGAGGCCCGCGAGCACGTCCGGTGCGGCCTCGAGCAGGCGCACCATCAGCTGGCCGCTGATGCCCGCCATGGTGACCGCCTCGACCGCGCGGCCGCGCAGCGCGATCAGCCCGTCGCCTTGCACGATCGTGACGCGCTTCCCGACCCGGGCGCGCGCCAGGTTGCGACGCGCCACCGCCAGCGGGGCCTCGCGCAGATCCGCGGCGATCGCGTGGGTGGCCACCCCGCGCAGCACCACGGCGATCGGCACGAGCCCGTGATCCGTCCCGACGTCGGCGAGCGTGCGGCAGGGCGAGACCAGCTGCACGACGGCCTCGAGCCGCGCCGAAAGCCTGGACATGCGCGGCGAGCCTAGCCCGCCCTCCCGAATTTCTGAGGTCCCGACGTCGCAACTCCGCGGGATCGCCGTGGTGCGATCGCGTCCTGAACGGCTGCCACACCAACGCGTGCATCGCGACCTCGTTCTGCCCGGTTCGCTGAGCGGGCGTTTGGTGGTGGTCCCGCCACCACGGCGGCGGGCGCCCGCGGTAGATCGCAGATCCCGTGGCTCCACCCGACACCAGGTTCGCCCGGCTGCTCGCCGCCCTGACGCCGCGCCTCACCGGCGCCACCCTGCGCGAGCGGCTGATCGCCGGCGTCGGGGCGCTGCTCGGCATCGCGCTGACGGGCCTGCTCTGCGGGCTGATCGTCCATGGCGGGGTCGGCACGCCGCTGCTCGTCGGGCCGCTCGGTGCGTCGGCGGTGCTGCTGTTCGCGGTGCCCGCGAGCCCGCTGGCGCAGCCGTGGTCGATCGTCGGCGGCAACACCATCTCGGCGTTCGTCGGGCTGGGGGTGGCCGCGGTGATCCCCGAGCCGACGCTCGCCGCGGGCGTCGCGGTGGGCAGCGCGATCCTCGTGATGTCCGCGCTGCGCTGCCTCCATCCTCCCGGTGGAGCCGTCGCCCTGACCGTCGCGCTCGGCGGTCCCGCGGTCGGCGCGGGCGTCTCGTTCGCGCTGGTCCCGGTCGGCCTCGACTCGCTGATGCTCGTCGGCCTTGGCCTCGTGTTCCATCGCCTCACGCGCCGCGCGTATCCCCACGTCGCGAGGCCGCCGGCGATCCTGCACGGCACGGTCGATCGGGCGCTCACCGACGCCGACATCGACGCGGCGATCGCCGCGGAGGGCGAGGCGTTCGACATCCAGCGTGGCGATCTCGCCCGGCTGATCCGGCGCGCCGAGCAGGCCGCGATCGAGCGCTCCTCGACGGGCGCGCGCTAGCGCTCCGTCGACGTCTACGACGAATCCCGAGCTGCGCGATTCTCTCGATCTGCTGCCCGACCCGTGATACTTGGCGCGACCTCATGAGCGCCCGGCACATCCTCCTGGACAGCCCCGATCTCGGCCGCCGCGTCCACCTGTGGACCTTCGGCGAGGTCGGCCAACCCCTCATCGTCTTCCCGTCGAACGCGGGCGTCGCGCACGAGTGGCGCGCCGGCGGGATGATCGACGCGCTGTCGCCGCTGCTCGCCGCGGGCCGCGTGAAGATCTACTGCCCGGAGACCAACGTCTCGCGGAGCTTCTCGGGCGAGGGCAGCATCGCCCACCGGATGGCCCATCACGACGCATACGAGCGCTTCGTCCTGCGGACGCTCGTGCCGTTCATCCGGGAGGACTGCCACCAGCCGCACGCGCGCATGGTCGCGACGGGCTGCAGCGTGGGCGCGCTGTACTCGTCGCTGTTCGTGCTCAAGCATCCGGAGACCTTCGCGCAGGCGCTGTGTCTCTCCGGCACCTACCGCGGGACGAAGTTCTTCGATGGGCACAGCAGCAGCGAGCTCTACTTCAACGATCCGCTCGCCTTCCTCCCGAACCTCCACGGCGCCCCGCTCGAGCGCGTGCGTCGCCACGCCCACCTCACCGTCGTCGTCGGTCGCGGCGCCCACGAGCACGGCTGCATCCGCGAGACCGTGGAGCTCGGCAAGCTCCTCCAGCAGAAGGGGATCCCGCACCACCTCGCGTTCTGGGGCGAGGACAGCAGCCACACGTACCCGTGGTGGCAGAAGCAGGCGCGGCACTACCTCAGCCAGATCTTCTAGCTACCCCGTCACGGCTCGAGCGTCTTCTTGAGGTTGGCCGAAATGCACACGGTGGCCTCCATCGTCCACGGCGTCGTCGGCAGCTGCCCGGTCATCGTGACGTGCCCGGCCAGGCCACTGCTCGCGAGGTAGGCGAGGACGTTGTCCTGCGCCATCGCCGACAGCGCGAGGCCGCCGTCGTCGGCGATGCAGTCGCCCTCGCAGTCGTAGGCCTCGAGGGTCGGCAGCGTCGAGTCCGGATCGGCGCTCGCGATCGTGACGTGGGCGCGGTCGACGAAGTCGAGCGTCACCCCCGCGCTCGTGGCGTGGACCTCCGCGCGCACGAACCGCAGCGACGCGTCGGTCACCAGCAACTCGTGGATCGGCGCGAGGTCGCCGAACGTGAAGTCCTGCTCGACCGCCCCGGCGACGGGGACACCCGGGACCGCGATGTCTCCGCGGGTGACGCACGCCTCGCGCACCTCCACCTGCACCTCGAGTAGCGGACAGCCACCGAGCGGGAACGCCAACAGCAGACGCTTCATGGGACTCCTAGTTGAAATAGACGATCAAGCCGACCCGCGCCGACACCGCCGTGATGGTCACGGTGGGATCCTCGGTGAACGTCACCGAGAGCGTGGAGGCCGACATGTCCGTCGACGCCAGCACCTCGTGGACGCGTCCGGTGACGCGACTGACTCCCCCGTGGATGTAGAACGTCGCCCGCTTCCGGCCGAATTCGAGCCCCACGTGCGCGTTCGCGTAGCGATATCCGACCCGATCGAGCACCGCCGTGTCGAGGGTCTGATCTCCAGACGCCATCCGCAGCAGCGGGTTGGCGTCGCCGTCGGTATAGCGACCTACATCGAGCGAGAGCGTGGGCGAGCACCACGAGGCGAACGGCACCAGCGTGGCGCCGACGCGGTAGCCTCGCGCGATCCCGTTGTAGCCGAGCCCCGCGTGCAACCGCAGCGGCCGGATGGGCCGCAGCACGACGGCCACGTTGGTGCCGTCGGGCACCCCGGCATCGACGGTGAGGCCGACGGTGGCCTCGGCCTGCGCGACGTCGTCCCCCATCCCGCCGGTGAGCGCGAGCGCGAGCGCGATCCGCAGGAACTTCCCGATCCTCATCACCTGACGAATCGGCAGTCCCGCGAAACTGGAGAGAGTAGGCTCACCACATGGGTCGTCTCCGGTGGTGGATCGCGCTCGGGATCGTCGAGATCGTCACGGCGTGTGGGTCGGGAACGCCGAGCTCACCACCCCAGGGCTCGGCGAGTGTTCCAGATCCGATGTTCGGGACCGCGCCCTTGGGGACGACGCCGTGCGCCCGGCTGTGCACCAAGGCGTTGCGCTGCCTCGGCGTGAGCGACAACGAGCTCGCCGCGTGCGTGACGAGCTGCGCGGCGCGCGCGCCCGACGAGGCGCGCGTCGCGCAGCTCGAGGCGGCCGACTGCGCCGAAGTGGTGTCGGTGCTCCAGGGTGCGGCGGGCGCCGGGGCAGCGCCGAGACCGACGCCCGCGGGCAACGGCTGCGCCGCCGACTGCACCGGCTGCGTCGGCGATGGCACGAGCTGCTACGCGGTCGCCGGCGGCGCGAACGGCATCCCGTGCGAGCCGTGCTGCTGCGCGCCGGGCGGACCGGCGCCGACCTGGAAGACCGAGTGAGCATCGCGCCCCGCGATCGCTTACGCTGAGCGTGATGTCCAAGAAGCTGGGGCGATCCGTGTGGCTGGGGTTGCTCGCGTGTGCAGGGATGGCGCAGGCCGGCGACTTCGCCACGAAGCCGACCAAGATCGTCGCCAAGTACGGCGCGCGCGGCGTGGTGTTCGCTCCGGACAACACGCTGTTCGCGTACATGGTCGAGGGTGGCGTCGCCACGTTCGACACCACCGGCAAGCGCGTCGCGTTCCACAAGACCGAGGGCGGACCCGCGCTGCAGCTCGTCCCGCTCGGCGACGGCGCGCGGCTCGTCGCCGGCAACGCGGCGAACCAGACGATCGACGTCGCGACCGGCAAGACCACGCCTGCCCCCGCCTGGGAGACGCTCGGACGCTGCGAGGCCGCCACCGACCACGCGGTGTATGGCGTCGTGTTCCCGACCGGCAAGGAGGGTGCGCTGGCCCTGCTGGATCCCGCGACCGGCAAGGCGCTCCGCACGGTGGCGCGGTATCCGACGAAGACCGGCACCATCCCCGCGCAGATCGCGCTCGACCCGACCTGCACGCGGGCCGCGCTGTTCTTCGGCGCCGACCCTCGCAAGGAGGTCATCGTGGTGGTCGATCTCGTCACCGGCAAGAAGCTGCGCGACATCACCCACGGCGTGACGATCGGGGCCATCGCGTGGTCCCGGGATGGCAAGCAGCTGCTCGTCGGGGACAAGCAGGGGCAGCTCGTGCGGATCGATGCGGCGACCGGCAAGGCGCTGCGCACGACCAAGGTCGCGAGCGAGCTCGTCACGACCGTGCATCCGCTGCGCGACGGGACGACCGTCGTCGGCTCGGGCGGCACCGGCGGCTGGTTGCTGCGGGTCCTCGACGCCGACAAGGATGCGCTCGTGCAGGAGCTGCCGAACGCCGGGTGCAGCACGCCGATGGACACCGCGGTCAGCGCGGACGACAGCCGGATCGCGGTGTCGTGCGAGCGCAACACCGACTTCGGCGAGGGCGCGGCCGTGTTGATCTACCAGCGCCAGCCCTGAGCGAGGCTCCCCGCATGTGCACGTTCAACACCCTCGTGCTGCCGACGACGGTGCGCCTCGCCGTGGTGAACGAGATCGCCGAGTCCGTCCTCCACCTGACGTTTGTCGACCAGGGCAACCCGTCGATCGAACACGCGTTCGGCGACGACGCGCGCTCGTTCGTGCGGGCCGGCGGCGACTGCGATTGCGGCGCCGGCCTCGCGAGCGCGAGGCGCCCCCAGGAGGTTGCCGCGACAGACCGCGAGCTCGACAAGCGCCGGGCCGCGGGCTGGAGCCCCGCCAAGCTGGCCCGTTGGCAGGCGCAGCGCGGCGAGACCCAGACCCGGCGTGACGATGCGTTCACCCGCCGGCACGGTCACCCGCCCGTGGTCGCCGCCACGTGGGCGGCGTTGGTGGAGCGCCTGCTCGAGCCACGCCTCGCGGCGTGGGTCGGGCTGTTCACCCACGAGTATCGCGGCGCGGTCGCGACCGAGCGCATCGCGATCGGGGACCTTCGCCGGCTCGCGGTCCGGCGCGGCGAGGTCGAAGCACGGATCGGCGAGCTCGAAGAAGACCACCCGATCGCCTTCACCCGGGACGGATCGTGGGCCTGACGAATCGCCACGGGTGCGTCACGTGCGCGCGCGTCGCTGGGTGAGCTGCGCCATGGATCGGTACACGGCGTCGCGCAGCGCCTTCTCGCGCGGATCGTCGAACAGGTGGTAGTCCAGCTTGTTCATGACGTACGCGTAGCCGAGGTGCGCGTCGGGATCGGCGAACGCGAACGACCCACCGGCCCCGGCCGCGCCGAACGCGCGCTGGCTCGACCCGAACCCGACGTCCGGACCTGGCCGCAGGAAGCCGAGCGAGTAGTACGTCGGGACGCCCAGCACCTCGTCCACGGACTCCGCGGGTGGGAGCGGCGCCGTGAGGTTCGCGAACGTGTCGCGGGTGAGCCCGATCTCCGCACCACCCTCGGCGAACACCGCGAAGGCGTGCGCGATCGCCCGGGCCGTCCCGACGCCGTTGCCCGCCGGCAGCTCCACCTCGAGGTAGCTCCGATCGTTGATGTCGACGTTCCCGAACAGGAGCGACTTGCGCAGCAACGACCACGGCCACAGCACCTTGGAGATCAGCGCCACGGGCGTGTCCCGGAGCGCGAGCAGCGCACGGCCCACGGAGAAGTGCGTGAGCCGCGCCAGGCGATGATCGGGGATCGCGGGCGGCAGGCCGATGTAGAACTCGAGCTGCAACGGCACGGCGAGCTCCTCGTGGAAGAACCTCCCGAGCGTGCGGTGCGCCGGATCGACACGGCGGATGAGCTCCTGCATGTACAGCCCGAGCGTCATCGCGTGGTAGCCGTGGCGCGTGCCCGGCGACCACGTGGGCGTCTGGTGCGCGAGCAAGTGCCCGACGGCGTCGAGGTCGTGCAGCCTGGAGAGCGGCAGCTTCTCGTCGAGCAGGACCAGGCCGGCCTCGTGGGCGAGCAGCTGGCGCACCGTGATCGCGCCCTTGTCGTGCTGCGCGAACTCGGGCCAGTAGCGGGCGACCGGCGCGTCGTAGTCGAGCCAGCCGCGCGCGTTGGCGATCGCGAGCGTCATCGCCGCGAGGCCCTTCGTCGTGGAGGCGACGAGCACCATCGTGTCCTCGACCCACGGCGCGGCGTCGTCGGGCGCGCGGCGCCCACCCCACAGATCGACGACCTTCTCGCCGTGCCAGTAGGCCGCGACCGCGGCGCCGATCTCGCCACGATCGTTCCCCAGGGCGAAGTTGCGCTCGAAGGCCACCCGGACCTCCTCGAAGCCGGGCATCACCCACCCCCGGACCGGAGGGGGCGCCTGCGCCTGCCCCACGGCGTCGTTCACGTCCGAGATGTCGAAGCCGGTGTCGAAGCCGGGAGTCTGCACGGTCGCCTCCTCATGTGGATTCCCTCGTGAGTTGCATGCGACATGCCCGCAACGAGGCGCTAGGATCGACCGATGCTGCATCCCTGTGCGACGTGTCGCCGTCACGTGAACGTCGACGAGGCGACATGCCCCTTCTGCGGCGCGCACGTGGCATCCGTGACGCCCCGCCCCGCGTTGCTCGCCGGCCGGCTGAGCCGCGCCGCGATCTTCGCCGGCGCGACGCTCGCGAGCGGTTGCTACGTGGTGCCGGACCCGCAATATGCGCCGCCACCGCCACCGCCACCGCCGAACGACACGCAGCAGGTGCAGCAGCCACCCGATCCAACGCCGCCGCCCGACGACGGCACCCGGACGTTCGCGCAGCCGCCCGCGGCGGCTGGCTCGATCCGCGGCGTCCTGCGTCATGCCGACGGCCGCGTCGCCATCAGCGTGACGATCGAGCTCCACGGTGCGGGCGCCAGCACGAGCACGCTCACGGACGGCGCGGGCGAATACGCGTTCACCAACCTGGTCGCCGGGACCTACTCGCTCACGTACCCGAACGACGGTGGCGGCAACCCCCGCATGCCGCCGACCGGCGTCCGCTCGGTCCTGGCCACCGGGACGACCGCGCAGCTCGATCTCTACATGACCGCGCCACAGCCCGAGCGCACGTTCGACCGCAGCGGGCCGTGCTGCAAGCCGTACGGCGCGCCCCCGCCCGCCGCCGCGTGGTCTGAGCCGCACGCACGGCGCACGCTTCGACGAGGTCGCGCGCCGACGCGCCTCGTGCGCGCTCGTCACAGCGGCCGGCAGGCACGCGCGCTGCATTGCTCGATCACATGACGCCAGCCGACCGGCCGAGCCAGCGCGACCAGCTCGTGGCCGAGCACGCCGAGATCGATCGCGCCCTCGACGGCCTCGTCGACGCGTTCCGCCTGGGCGACCGCGACGTCGCGCGCGACGCGTTTCGCGCCTTCGACGCGCAGCTGTCGGCGCACCTGGCGCACGAGGAGGACCTCCTGCTTCCGGAGTTCGCCAAGATCGATCCGGACGAGGCGGCGCAGATCGTCCACGAGCACGCGCTGCTCCGCGCCGCGATCGACGAGCTGGCCATCGGCACCGACCTGCACCTCACGCGCGTGCCGGCGATCCGCAACCTCGCCGACCTGCTGCGAGCCCACGCGCGGCGCGAGGACGTGCTGTATCGCGAGGTCGAGACGCGCACGCGCCCCCATCCGTCCGAGCACGACCTGAGCGAGCCCCCAGCCTCGCAAGACATGTCATGAGCCCCAGCAGCAGCTGGACGGCGATCGAAGTTTGATGCGCCTCCGTCAGGTGCCGAGCGCGCTAGGTTCGCCTCGTGCCGCTCGATCCCGCGTTCGTCGCCGACTGCCCCTACGAACCCACCGCCGTGTTGATCGACGACATCGTGTCATGCGATCCCGCGACGAGCACGATCGTGGCGCGGCTGCCGACCCACGACGACCTGCCGTTGACCCGCGATCAACGCGCCCATCCCGTGCGCCACCCACGCCACGTCGCCGGGGGCCTGATGGTCCACCTCACCGGCATCCTCGGGTTCGCCCACGCGTACTACCTGCTCGAGCTTCGCCATCACGACGGCTGGATCGGGTATGGCACGCACATCCACGCCGGCCGGTTCCGCCGGATGGGCAAGATCGGCCCGCCGATGTTGCTGTCGTGCCAGGCGCTCTCGGTCCGACGGATCCGCGGCGTCATCGTGCCGCGGTATCGGTTCGTGTTCACGCAGGACGGCGAGGCGATCTACGAGGCGGAGCACAGCGCGATCTTCACGCAGGTCGATCAGAGCGCGACGCCGAGCCGCACGTAGCCCGTCGGCATCGGCTCGCTGGAGCTGTCGTACGTGGAGGTCGACATCTGCGTGCTCGTGTTGCGCATGACGCCGATGGCCGTGGCGATGCTGAGCCCCGAGTCGAACGTCCAGTGCCAGCCGACCAGCATCTCGGGCCCCGAGAACGTGTGCGCGACCGGCGTCGCGTCGCCGTCGCCGAACAGATCCCACGGCGTGTCGAGCGTCTCCTGGTAGACGACGCCTGGCTCGATGAACGGCCCGGAGAACGCGCGGCGCAGATAGATCGGCGCGCTGAGGGCGACCTCGTGGCCGGTGGTGTGGCCGAAGAAGTCGTAGTCGAAGTACTCGACGTTGCCGCGGAGCGCGACGTGGTCGGTCAGCGCGACGCTCGCCGAGATGCCGTAGATGCCGACGAGCCAGCCGACCGGGTTGGTCGCGATGACGACCTTCCGGGACGCGGCCACGAGGTAGCTGTTGCGCTCGCCGACCGGCACGAGCTGACCGTTGATGTGCGAGACATCGCTCCACGCATCCGTGATCGGCGCCTCGGGGGCCTGCAGGATCGGCGGCCCACACACCGGCAACGCCGCGAGCAGCTGGCCGCGGGTCTCGAGATCCGTGACCGCCAGGGCCTGCCGCTGCAGCATGATCCGCTCGGACACGCAGGTCGGCGTGGCGTCGGACATGCCGGGCTGGGCGTTCGCGACGGTGGTCCCGAGACCGAAGGCGAGGACGAGAACGAGAACGAGAACGAGGGACGAGACGAGGCGCATGGTCGGACCTTCGAGCAGCAAGGGTGCCAAGGTCCGACCTGTTTCTTAACTTATTGATATAACTTGATTATACAGATCTCGGGTCGGAACTTGCTGGCAGGAACCTGACACCGGTGCGTCACGAACCAACAGGGGGGAGCTCGCCGGCCAACAGCGTGCTGGCCACGGCCGTGCACAACGTGCAGGCCCGCGCCGCGTGGGGCACGTCGCGGCGGTGCAGGTCGAGCACGGCACGCGAGATCTGGGCGAGCTCCCGGCGGACCTCGCGACGACGGCCGGGGGCGCGCTCGATCTTCATCTGATCGTAGGCGGTGGTCTGATGGCGCATCCACGCGATCACCGCCGCCTCGGCGCGCTCGGCGACCGAGATCCGCGCAGTGCGCGCGACCGTGCCGCTGCCGACCGGCGTCGCGTGCGCGGCGACGAGCCGGGCGACTGTCGCCGCGTGCGCGCTCCACTGCGGCGAGAAGGCGAGGAACCCGTGCACCTCCTGCTCGAACGTCACGACGTACGCGGCCTGCGTGCGCTCGCGCCGCGCGACGTCGGCCTGCCGCTTCTTCGCGTACGCGTCGGTCCCGCGCTCGCCCTCGAGATCCGCGCGCGCACGCTCGATGTTCTCGCGCGGTGCCCACAACCCCTTGGAGAACGCCTTGCGGCCGCGCTTCTCGATCACCGCCCACGACGGGCCGGCCTGCTTCACCCGACGCGTCAGGCCGGCGTCGCCAGGCGGCAAGCACGCCCAGCCGGTCGGCGGCGACAGCCGCTTGCCATCGGGCGCGACGAACACGTGCGGATCCGCGGTCGGGGCGAGGGTGAGCGAGTCGAGCGAGCCGAGCATGGAAGCGAGACGGTGCCCGACCCGCCAGGCGCTGTCGATCTTCACGTCTCCTGAAATCCGGAGCCCGCTCCTCGTGCGTGGCCGGGCGCACGAGGAGCGCGTTTCACGCCGGCGATCTGGGCACGCGCGATGCAACACCTCGGGTTGCCATGCAACGTCCCCTCGTGAGCGCCATCATCCCGACGTACAACCGCCGCGATGACGTCGTGCTCGCGGTGCGCTCGGCGCTCGCCCAGAGCTACCCGGCGGACGCGCTCGAGGTGATCGTCGTCGACGACGGCAGCACCGACGGGACCGACGAGGTCCTGGCCCGCACCTTCGGGGACCAGATCCGGTCCTTGCGCAAGGTCAACGGCGGCGCGTCGTCGGCCCGCAACCACGGGGTGGCCGCCGCGCAGGGCTCGTACCTCGCGTTCCTCGACTCCGACGACGAGTGGCTCCCCACCAAGATCGCCAAGCAGGTCGCCTATCTCGAGCACGCCGTCGGGTACGGCATGGTGGTCACCGACGTCGAGCACATGCGCCCCGATCGGGTGGGCGTCGGGGTCTACCACCGCCGCCAGCAGCTCCCGGAGGACGGTCACGTGCTCCGCCACGTCGTCCGCAACCCCGCGCTGACGCCGGCCTCGGCGATGGTCACGCGCGCCGCGTACGACGACGTCGGCGGCTTCGACGAACGGCTGCGCACGGCCGAGGACCTCGACTTTCACCTGCGCCTCGCCGCGCGCTGGCCGATCGGCGTGATCGAGGAGACGTTGACGCGCGCGATGCGCGACCACGACGGGCTGTCGACGCTCGGGCGCACCTACCAGGACTACCTCGAGGTAATCGAGCGGTTCCTCGAGGAGCATGGCGACCTCCTCACCGCCCGCGACCGCAACGAGGCGCTGCTCGAGGCGTACCTGCGCAACGCCCGTGGCCTGCTCTGGGACGGCGCGATCGTGGACGCGATCCGCGTCGCAACGCACGGCGCGAGGTGCGCGCGCAGCGTCACCGATGCGCGCCGGATCGCCTGGCTCGGGGTCGACTTCGCGAAGACCATCGCGGGGACCATGCGCCGGCGGGTCGTACGGGACCTGTCGTCCCGCCACTGGCGGCCCGCGCAGAGCGCGCCCGCATGACTAGCAAGATGTCGAGAAACCGAAGGTTTCGAAACGAACCCTGCCAGGAGGTTCTGACCGGCTGTCGGCCACAGGGGTTCTGACCGATTGCGGTCGTTGACGCGTTTGACGTCGACTTCGTCGTCGACCCCTTCGTTGTCCCTTTGAACGGCGACGTTGAGCTTGCCCCCTTCGTTGTCGTCGACCGACGGCACGTCGGGTGGCAACGTCCAACCTCAACGATGGGAGCAAGCTCAACGTCGCCGTCGAACGCGTCAAGGTTGGGGGCAACGTCGACGTCAAGGTCGACGCGAGGCTACTAGGCCGGCATCGCCGCGAGCGCCGCCTTCGTCGGGGCGTGATCGTGACGCTCGGCCGCGCGCCGCGCGTGGCGCACCGCGCGCGGGCCGAACAGCGGCGGCATGCCGAGCTTGTCGAGCAGCGCCAGCAGCGCTGGCACGTCGGCGAGCTTGGCCGTCCACGAGGTGGCCTGCGACGAGCGCGCGATGTCGGCGAGCTCGCGGCCGATGTGGGCCGCGACCAGCTCGGCGAACCACGGCGCCACGGGCTTCTCGGTCAGGGTCGTCACGGCCTTGGGGAGCCGCGCCGCCTTGCGCAGCGTCGCCCACGCCTTGGCCTCGGCGGGCGGCAGCTTCACGTGCTCCACGACGGCGACGAGCGACGCCTCGAGATCCTCGGCGAGCAGGACGTCGTCGACGGCGTCGGCGCGCGCGTGCCGCGCCCAGAACGTGATCGACTTCTTGATGAAGGCCTTCTCGCCCACGAACACCGCCTGCGCGCCGTGCTCCTCGATGTCACCGGCCATGCCGCGCAGCGACGCGAGCACGATCTGGGCGAGCGCCGCCGGGGTCTCCTGCTGGGCGAGCAGATCGCGCGCGTGGCCGTCGAGCGACCGCGGCCCGAGCGTGTGCGCCCGCTCGGCGAGCTCGACGATGGCCCAGGAGGGCCCCACCCCCGGCAGGCGGTCCGGGAGCTCGGTGATGAAGCGACGAAGGGCTACGTCGGACGCGCGCATGGGGGATGCATCACACGTGCGCCCTAGAACCGATAGCCAAACCCGAGGCGAATCCGCATGTCCTGGACCGATAGCGCCTCGGCCTGCTGCGCGTTGTTGGCGTTCGGATCGGTGCTGTACACCTCGCGATCGACGTTTCCGCTCGGAGAATCCTTGCGGACCCGCTCCCGGCCCACGTTGTCCGTGGCGAAGGCCTGCAGCCGCAGCCCGGCGGCGAGGTACATGCGGTCGTTCAGCGCGTAGTGGTAGCCCATCTCGCCGCGCCCACCGAGGCCCGTGTTGTAGCCGATCGTGGTGGTCCGCGTGTCCCCGTTGGTCGCGCGCTGGTCGCGCTCGGTCTCGAACGGCAGCACGACGCCGAGCGACATCTGCGCGTAGACCTCCCCCGGCCCGATCGCCACGGCGGTGCGGAGCCCGACCGACACGCTCGTATAGGAGACCCCGTACTCGTCGGTGTCGCCGTCCCGGTTCTGCCCGGTGATCGTCGACGCGTGGGCGTACTGCAGATCGCCGAACACGAACAGGTTGGGGACGAGGGCGTAGCCACCAGCGAGATCGACCGCCGCGCCGCTGCTCCGCGGCCCCTGGAGGCGAGCGCCACGATCGACCTCGAGGAAGCCGGCGTTGCTCATGCCGTAGCCGTAGGCGAGCCCACCCTCCAGGAAGACCTTCGACGGCCCCGGCGCGGCGGGCTCCGCGGACGCGCGGGAAGCGCTCCCCACCACGACCACGGCACAGGCCATCGCACCCAGTTGTTGGATCATTCGCATGATGGTGATCATACGCGGGGTTGCAGGCCGATCCCGCGCAAGACGATGTCGACCAGCGCGGCGGTCACCCGCGGGACCGTGGCCGATGGCGCGCGCAGGCCCCGCAGGTGGGCGAACAGCATCGCCTCGGTCGCGCCGAGGACCGCGAGCGCGGAGACCTCGGGATCGACCGCGCGGATCAACCCGTGATCGCGCGCGATCTCGGTGAGCGCGATCGTCCGGGACGTCAGGCGGTCGGCGAGGTCCTGGATCGCTGGGGGAGCCGCGGACGCCGGGGAGCGCGCCTCCTGGAGGTAGAGCAGCACGCAGGCCGCCTGCTGCGCGACCATCACCGAGAGCTCGCGCGCGAGCGTGAGGTAGATCGCGGCGAGCGTGCCCTGCCGCCCGACCTGCAGCGCCCGCTCGCAGCGATCGAGCGCGCCGGTCGTCTCGGCGATCACCGGCGCGAGGATCTGCGCGACGAGATCGGCCTTGTCGCGGGCGTAACGGTAGAAGCTGCCCTTCGCCATCCCCGCGCGCGCGACGATCTCGTCGATCGTCACCGCCGCCGTCCCGCGCTCGAGGAACAGCGCGAGCGCCGCGGCGGCGAGCCGTTGCTGGGTCGCCTGGCGGTTGCGATCGCGCGCGCCGCCCGCAGGACCGGGCCGCTTCGTGGGCAGTTTCGTCGGCCTAGCCGCGCGTTTTTTCGGGCTCGACAACACCCATGGATGTTGTGACTATACAGTCATGCTTTCAAGAGGAGCGCGTCGATGATCGGCATCCCCCTGGGGCTCCTGGCCGCCAACGCGACCGAGTGGTTGGTCCACAAGTACGTGCTGCACGGACGCGGACGCGACAAGCGCAGCTTCTGGGCGTTCCACTGGCACGACCACCATCGCAACGTCCGACGCAACGACCACGTCGATCCCGACTACGAGCGCCCGTTGTTCGATCGCTGGAACGGCCAGAGCAAGGAGGCGGTCGCGCTGGTCGCGGCCACGGTGCTCGTCGCGCCGCTATTCCCGATCGCGCCGTTCTTCGTCGGCACGGTCACCTACAGCGCCGTCAACTACTACCGCAAGCACAAGCGGTCACACCTCGATCCCGCGTGGGCACGCACGCACCTGCCGTGGCACTACGATCACCACATGGGTCCCAACCAGCACGCCAACTGGTGTGTCACGCGGCCGTGGTTCGATCACCTGATGGGGACGCGTGAGCCCTACGTCGGCACGGCGCGCGAGCAGCAGGATCTCGCGAAGCGTGCGCGGCGTGCGGCCGCGACCAACCCGATGGTCGAGTCGACGATCGAGTCGACGATCGAGCCGCTGCTCGCTCGCTAGCGACGAGCGCGTCGTCGACGGACGGGCACGAACGCGACCGCGAACGCCGCGAGCGCCGCGAGCCCCGACGGGCCCGACGTCGCGCAGCCGCCGGTGGTGGCGACGTCGCCGCTCGCGCCCTCCTCGTCGACCTTGCCGAAGCAGCCGAGCGAGGTCGTCAAGCAGCCGAGCGCGCCCCGGGTCACCACCACCGGAGCGCGCGGCGAGGTCGGATCGATCGCGGTCGGATCGTCGCCGCACACCGGCCGCGACGTCGGCCGTCCGTCGAGCCCGGCGCCGAACGCGGCCTGCAGCGCGTCACCGACCCGGCGGACATCCCAGCTCGAATCCTCGCCGTCCCAGTCCTTGTACTCGGCGAGGAAGTCACACGCCATGAACGGCGACGGCAGCGCCGCGTTGGCGCAGGCATCCGACGAACCGTGATCGTTGCCGTAGTCGATGCAGAGGTCCGCGGCCCCGCCCCATCGCACCCCCGCGGTCGCGTCCACGACCTTGGCGATCACCTCGTCGGTGCGCCGTTTGGCGCACGCGACCGCGGCCGGCTGGACGTCCGGGCTGACCGCGTCGCCGCTGCAGGTCTCGGTCAGCGAGTAGAACGCGTGCTCCTGGTTGGTGATGCCGTGGTGCGCGCACTCGTCCTGGATCGTGTGGAGCGCGCGGCCGAGCGCGATCGCGGCAGGCTCGAACCGGCCCGCGCGCAGGTCGCCGGTGACCTCGTCGCCGAGCTCGCCGACCCGCGTGATCGCCTCATCCGCGGCGGTGCAGCGATCCTCGCCGAGCGCTCGCTGCGCGTGCGCGGCCAGGTCGGTCCACTCCTGGTAGTCGGTCTCGAACGCCTGCTTGCCCATCCGGCGGCAGAACGCGTCGGGCAGGCCCGCGCGCTGGCACGACGCCTC
>JAPLLF010000308.1 GCA_026387715.1 Pseudomonadota bacterium | reverse complement strand
GGGCATCTCGACCGGGGTGACCGAGAGCGCGCGCGCATAGCGCGCCGCGAGGGACTCCCGCGCGCCGAGCGCCGGCCAGCGATCGGTGTCGAGCTCGAGGAGCAGCGCCAGCTCCGTCGACGACAGCTGGTTGTCGGCGTGCCCGGCGGCGTTCATGTCGATGCAGAACGGGCAGCCGATCGTCGCGCTGGCCACCAGGCGCGCGACCGCCAGCTCGCGGTGCCCGAGATCGCGGGGTGCGTGCGCCGCGCCGAGCTCGAACAGGCCCGCGCCGATCGCGCCGCGGGGAAAGTGCGCGAGGAGCCGCCCGGGAAGCGGGTCCTTGCCGGTCGCGCGTCGCGCCCACCACAGGCCGATCCGGAGGTACCAGGGCACCCGCGCCGGCGGCTCGACGAGCAGCGCGGTCACGAGGCGCGGGCGCCGGTGTGCCAGGCGGTCATGCCGCCGCGCATCGACGCGACCCTGGTGAAGCCGAGCGCCACGAGCTGCAGCGCGGCCTTGCCCGACCGCCCGCCCGAGCGGCATACGATCACGAGCGGACGATCGCGCGGGATGTCTGCGAGCGGTCCCGGGATCTGGGCCAGCGGGATCGCGGCGGCCTCGTCGAGCATGCGCAGCGCGCCGTGCAGCTCGTCGGGCTCGCGCACGTCGACCACGGTGACGTCGCCGAGGTGCGCCTCGAGCCACGTGGTCGTGATCTCGGGGATGCCGGCCGGGCTCAGCTCGATCGGCGCCCAGGCCTCGTTCGGCGGGCGCACGGCCGGGCTCGGCGCGATCGTCTCGAAGCCGCATTGCTGGTTGCGCGGCACGGCGCGATCGATCTGCTTGGGATCCGCGAGGTTCAGGTTGGACATGATCGCGACGAACTCCTCTGGTGACTTGTTACCACCGAGCCGTGGATTGCACCGGCGCTCCTCGTCGACCGTGGTCACGGTGCGTCCCCGATAGTCGTGGCCAGGGTAGACCAGCGTCGACGCGGGCAGCGTGAAGATCGCGTCGTGGATCGACCGGTACAGCGTCGCCGCGCTGCCCTGCTGGAAGTCGGTGCGGCCACAGCCGCGGATCAGCAGCGCGTCGCCGGTGAACGCCATCGCGTGGTCGAGCGTCACGAACGTGAGGCAACCCGGCGTGTGGCCGGGGGTCTCGCGCACCTCGACGCCGTGGCGCCCGAACCGCACGACGTCGCCGGCCTTGACGAGCACGTCCGCGCAGCCGACCCCGGCGCGCTCGGACACGACGCTCCGGGCGCCGAGCCGCGCGCGCAACGCGCCGGTCGCGGTCACGTGATCGGCATGGACGTGGGTGTCGAGCGCGGACGTCAAGGTCAGTCCGAGCTCGCCGATCAGGGCGATGTCGCGCTCGAGCTGCTCGAGCACGGGGTCGATGAGGATCGCCTCGTGGGTGTCCTCGTCGGCGAGGAGGTAGGTGTACGTCGAGGTCTCGGGATCGAACAGCTGGCGAAACAGCATGGTGACTCCTGGGTTTTGCGATGAGAGCCGGCGCCCGCGCGAAGGGTTCTTCGCACGTTCGCGAACCCTTCCTGCGGGCCTGAACCTGATGTCGTTCCTCACCGTGCGCGAGAACAACCGCGTGAGCTGAGGTGCGCCGTTCGTCCGGATCGTCGAGAGGGTGGTGATTCGCGAGCGGGCAGGGAGGTGACGTCATGGCCGTCGGTATTGGGCAGGCCTGCCGACGAGCGGCGTTCCTGCCTCGCGGTGACGCATGAATGCCCCGTTCTCGAATGCGCGCGTGACGCGCGGGCACCCGCACGCTGGCTCGATCGCTGCAGTCCTCGACCCCGAGGCCATACGAGTGTGGCTTCCATGCGTCAGGAATTTGGTGTCCAAGAAAATTAGTCTAAGAACGATCTCGATGGTGGGGCTCGCGAGTGTCGGTGGGCTGATCACAACGACGCCGGCGCTCGCCGACGTCAGCGTCAAGCTCGAACCGGGCGTCGCGATCCCGCTGTCCGCCCCACAGTCGACGATCTTCGACACCGGTGGCGGCCAGTCGATCAAGGCGCTGTTCGGCGTGTCGAGATACCTCGACATCGGTCCGGCCGTGTCGTTCTTGTTCCTCCCCTCGGAGGCGCCACTCGCCGCGTCCGGCACGGTGTGGGGCTTCGGTGGTGGCCTGCGCCTCAAGCGCCCGCACGATCAGCTGACGTCCGGGGTGTCCCCGTGGCTGGACGCCGATCTCCTGTACCTGCGCACCGGCGATCTCGACCGGCTCGGCTTTGACGCTGCCCTCGGCCTCGCGTTCCCCGTCGACGATGCTCGATCGTTCTGGGTCGGGCCGTTCGTGCGCTACCAGCAGACGTTCGACACCGCGCGCACCGGCTACGACACCCGCGACGCGAAGGTCCTGCTCGCCGGGCTCAGCGTCGAGTTCGGCTCGGGCGTCGCGCCCAAGCCCGTCGTGATCGTCGAGAAGGTCGTCGAGCGGATCGAGGCGCCCCCCGTGCCGCCGCAGGTGGTCACGCAGCCGGTGGTGTCGTGCCCCGATCGCGACGCCGACACCGTCCCCGATACGATCGATCGGTGCCCCGACGTCGTCGGGCCGATCGAGTCCGGTGGCTGCCCCGTCTACCAGAAGGTCGTCGTCACCAAGGAGAAGATCGAGCTCAAGGAGAAGCTGTTCTTCGCGTGGGACCGCGCGGAGATCAAGCCGGCGTCGTTCGCGCTGCTCGACGACGTCGTCAAGGCGCTGCAGGACAACGCGGCCCTGCACATCCAGATCGAGGGTCACACCGACACCTCGGGCGATGCCACGCACAACCAGCAGCTGTCGGAGCGTCGCGCGGCGTCCGTCCGCGACTACCTCACCAGCCACCGCATCGCCGGTGATCGCCTCGTCGCGAAGGGCTTCGGCCCCTCGGTGCCGCTCGAGACCAACGCGACCTCCGCGGGCCGCGAGCGGAATCGCCGCGTCGAGTTCGTCGTCCTTCCCATCACCCCGGCCACGCCGAACGGGAGCTCCAAATGAGTGCATCCAGATCTAGATCCACCCTCGCCCTCGTCGGGCTCCTCCCGTTGCTCGCGCTCGCGGCCTGCGGACGCCAGGTCGTCGAGTTCGCGCTCGATGACGCCACCAACGGGCAGACCGACGCCCACGTCGGCGATGCGTTCGAACCGCTCGATGCCCCAGGGCTCGACGCGCCTCCCTCGGAGCTCGCGCCGGTCGTCGTGTCGACGGTCCCGGCGCCGGGCTCGATTGGGGTGGCGCTCGACACCGTGCTCGCCGCGCAGTTCAGCAAGCCGATGGACGCGGCCTCGCTCGCGACGGCGTTCGTCGTGCGGCACGGCCTGACACCGGTGTACGGCGTGGTGGTGCTCGATCTCGCCAAGACCACCCTCCGGTTCACCCCGAACCTGCCGCTGATCAACAACCTCGTGTACACGGCCACGATCACCACGGCGGCCCGCGATACCACCAACCTCGCGCTCGCCGCGAACTACGTCTGGACGTTCACGACCGCGAACAACGCGCTGCCACCCGTGGTGATCTCGACCACGCCGCCGCCCGACGCGATGAACGTGTCGATCACCAAGAAGCCGACCGCGACGTTCAGCAAGGCGATGGATCCGACGACGATCTCCGCGCTCACGTTCACGTTGCGCCAGGGGCTGACGGTGCTCCCCGGCGCGGTGACCCTGAACAGCCTGACGAACACCGCGACGTTCGATCCGACCGCGCCGTTGATGGTCGGGCTCGTCTACACCGCGACGATCACCACCGGGGCACGCGACACCGGCGGCAAGCCGCTCGCGATCGAGCATGCGTGGAGCTTCACGACCGACGCGTGCGGCCAGGCGCCGATCGTCCTCGGCGCGGCCGGGGACTTCGCGGTGCTCGCGGGCTCCACCGTCACCAACACGGGGCTGACCACGGTCAGCGGTGACCTCGGGGTCAGCCCGGGGACCGCCGTCACGGGGTTCCCGCCAGGGATCCTCGTCGGGACACAGCACACGGATCCCACGTCGGCGACGGCGATCGCGAACCTCACCACCGCGTACAACGAGGCGGCCGGCCGGACCGCGTGCGCCGTGACCGTCGCGGGCAACCTCGG
>JAPLLF010000846.1 GCA_026387715.1 Pseudomonadota bacterium | reverse complement strand
CGCCGCGGTGCAGCCGCCGTTCCCGCCGACGATCCTCGGACTGTACCGCGGGCCGGTCGGGCACGCGGCGAAGCGCCCCGAGCCGGCGCACGACGGCTCCTCGCTGCGCGACCGCTCCATCGTGCTGTATCGCAAGAACCTCGCGCGCGCGGTGAAGACGCGCGCGGAGCTGAGCGAGCAGATCCGCGACACGCTGCTGCACGAGATCGGCCACCTCGAGGGGCTCGACGAGGACGACCTGCGCCGCCGCGGCATGGAGTAGGCGCGCTACAGCGACGACAGGAACGGCGCGAGCGCGTCGGCGACCCGCGCACAGCCACCAGCGGTCATCGTGAGGGCGTGCGAGGTCTCGAGCTCGATCCCGGCGTAGCGCTGGGTCCGGAGCTCCTCGCGCAGCGCCGTGCAGATCGCCGGGCCGACCCCGGAGTACGGCTGGTTGGCGCGGACGTCGAGGCCGGCGCCGCGCAGCGCGAACAGCATCCGCTCCGCGAGCTCGGCCTCGAAGGCGTGGCTCGGATCGTAGAGCACGCCGCAGTCGAATCGGCGGTTGGCGGGATCGAGCTCGGGCGAGAACGTGTGGGACGAGAAGTGCAGCACCGCGCCGTGATCGTGGAGCCGCGCGTGGACGTCGCGCCGCACCGCCGCCCAGTACGGCGCGTGGAACAGCTCGAGGCGTTCGGCGCGCTCCGCGGGGGACAGCGACGCGTTGCCGGGCGCCAGCGCGCCGTAGCAGACGCGGGGGATGCAGTCCGGGTGCGTCGGCGGTCGGTTGAGATCGACGAACATCCGGGTGAACGCGCCCGCGTGGACGGGCAGGCCGACCACCTCGGCGAGCTGCGCGGTGATCTCGTAGGCGCCGTGATCCCAGCCGGCCTGCGACTGCAGGACGTCCAGGGGGACGCCGAGATCCACGCCGGGCGGCAACGTCCACGAGGCGTGTTCCGCGGACAGCACGAGACCGATCTTCACGGGACCGAGACTCTAGCTCAGCGCAGGCGCTGGAGGAACGCGAGCACGTGCGTCCACGCGTCCGCGGCGGCGGTCTCGGCATATTTCGGATTCGACGGGTTCGCGAACGCGTGCTCGGCGTCGTAGCGGTGGATCTCGGCGTTCACCTGGGCGGTCTGGAGGCCGCGCTCGAACGCGTTGACGTCGTCGGGCGTGATGCCCTTGTCGAGGTTGCCGAAAACGCCGAGGACTCTCGCCTTGATCGCGGCGAGCTTGGTGGGATCGAGCTCGAGCATGCCGTAGTAGATGATCGCACCGTCGAGCTCGGGGTGCGCCAGCGCGGCCTGCATCGACCAGCCGCCGCCGAAGCACCACCCGATCACCGCGCGCTTCGGCGCCGCGATGCGCGGATCGCGGCCGAGGAACTCGATCGCGGCGGTGATCGTCGCGGCGGCCTTCGCGCTGTCGACCGCCTTCATCGTCGCCATCGCGTCGTCCGGCGTCGTCGCCACGTGCCCGCCGTACAGGTCGATGGCGACCGCGGCCCAGCCGGCGCTCGCGAGTCGATCGGCCCAGTGCTCGATGTTCTCGTTGAGCCCCCACCACTCGTGGATCACGACGATGCCGGGATGCGGCCCGGGGCCCGCGGGCAGCGACAGGTAGGCCCTGGTGCCCGCGAGCTCGATCGTATCGCCCCGACGCGTCGCCTGGCCGTGGATCGGCGGCGCGTGCATCGCCTTGAACGTCGCCTCGTCGACGGCGCCGGTCTCGCCGGGGCGGTGGCTGGTCGGGGTGGTCGGCGTGGTGGGCGTGGTCGACGTACACCCGACGGCGAGCGCCAGCGCGATCGAGATCCCGGTGTGGATGTACCTGTTCATCCCGCGCTCGTACCATATTGAGCACATGGATGAACCGGATCCCGAAGCCGACGCGGCGCTCGCCGCGCACGTGCAAGCCGAGCGCGTCCGGTTCACGTTCCGTCAGGACGCGCTGGCGATCCTGCTGTCGCCGATCGCCGCGCTGCTCGTCGTGTTCGCGCTGTGGGACGAGCTGCGAGACGAGGTGTCGGCGGGCGCGCACGGGCGCTTGCTGACGTGGGCATTCGGCCTTGGCGTGCTCGCGCTCGGTCGCCTCGCGCTGGTGCGCGCGTATCCGTCGACGAACCCGAGCGGCGCGCGGCTGCGGCGGTGGGAGGCGTTGCTCGTCGGCGCGGTGCTCGTCGTCGCGTTGTGGTGGGGCGTCGGCGCGCTCGCGATCCTGCCCGGCGCCGGATCGGGCGAGCGCGCGTTCGTGTTCGCGGTCCTCGTGCTGATGGCCGGCGCGCATCGCGCGAGCCACGCCGCGCACCCGCGGACGGTGCTCCTCGGCGTGGTCGCGCTCGTCGGTCCGATCGCCCTGCGGTTCGCGATGGTCGGCGATCGGCTGCACGGCGCCCTGGCGATCGTGGCGGTGCTCGTCGTCGTGGCGATGACACGCTCGATCCACGCGTTCGATCACTTCTTCGGGCGCGCGCACCGCCTCGCCCATGCGCTGCAGGAGGCGCGCGAGCGGAGCGACGCGCTCGCGCGCACCGACCCACTGACCGAGCTCCACAACCGCCGCGCGTTCTACGAGCTCGGCGAGCAGGCGGTCCGCCTCGCGCACGCGGTCGGCTCCCCCCTCGCGCTGGTCATGCTCGATCTCGATCACTTCAAGCGGATCAACGATCGGCTCGGGCACGCCACCGGCGACGCCGTGATCCGGGCGGTCGCGGACGTGCTCAACGAGCGTCTCCTCCTCCTGCACGGGCGCGACGATCGCGCGACCGCCATCATCGGCCGGCTCGCCGGCGAGGAGTTCGTGATGCTGCTGCCCGCGACCGACCTCGCCGCGGCGACGCTCGTGGCCGAGCAGCTGCGCGCCGCCGTCGAGGCGCACGCGCTGGACACCGACGATCCGCTCGCGATGGACACCGCGGTGCGGTTCACGACGAGCGTCGGGGTCGCCGGCCTCCGCGCGCACGACACGCTCGATCTGTTGATCGCGCGCGCCGACGCGGTCCTCCACGTCGCGAAGGCCACGGGGAACCGCGTCGTCACCGCGCCGATCTGAACCGGCCCGGCCTTCAGATCGCGAGGCGGCCGGCGCGGTAGTCGGCGAACGCCTGATCGAGCTCGGCCTCGGTCGTCATCACGAACGGGCCGCGGCGGGCGACCGGCTCGTTGATCGGCGTCGCCGCGATCGTGAGGAAGCGCCCGCCTTGCGCGCTGGTCACGACGAGCGACGTGCCGGGGCCGGTCGCGGCCAGCTCTCCATCGGTCACCTGGCGCGTGCCGATCGCGATCTCGCCGGTCAGCACGTAGACGAACGCGGTGTCGCCGCCGGGCAGCTCGTGGTGGAACTGCGCGCCCGGCTCGAGGGTGACGTCGAGCAGGGTCGGGCGCGTCGCGATGCCATCGACCGGCCCGCGCGTGGCGCCGACGCGGCCCGCGACGACCCGCGCGCGCGCATCGGCCATCGCGATCTCGGGGATCGCGGCCGCGCCGAGATCCTGGTAGCGCGGTGGGACCCACTTCTGCGCCGCCGGCAGGTTCACCCACAGCTGCAGGCCCCACAGCTCGGAGCCCGTCGTCTGCACGGGCATCTCCTGGTGCACGATGCCGCGGCCGGCGGTCATCCACTGCGCGCCGCCGTCCGCGATCAGGCCGTGGTTGCCGACGCTGTCGCGATGATCGAAGCCGCCGCGCAGCACGTACGACACGGTCTCGAACCCGCGGTGCGGGTGCTGCGGGAAGCCCGCGGTGTAGTCCGCGGGATCGCTGCTGTGGATCTCGTCGAGCAGCAGGAACGGATCGAGCACCGACAGCGCCGCGTTGCCGAGCGACCGCCGCAGCTTCACGCCCGCGCCGTCGCGCGACCGCTGCGCCGGGACCACGCGCACGATCTCGCGCGGGGTCGCGGCCTTGGTGAGGCCGCGCTGGCAGCCGAGCAGGACCGCCCCTGCCAGGCCGCTCACGAGGAGATCGCGTCGTCGCATCGCGGCATTGTAGCGCGTCATCGCGGATCGGTGGCGCGTGGCACGAGCGCGGCGGCCAGCGCCGCGGCGACCACGACGACGCCGCCGTGTACCAGGCCGAGGTGCAGGGGATCGGTGACGTAGCAGTGCAGGTGGAGGACGAGCCCGCCGAGGCAGCCTCCCGACGCCCCGAGCGCGGCCGCGGTCCAGCGCGCGCCGACGGGGAGGGCGCCACGCAGGGCGATCGCGCCGAAGATCACGGGGCACAGCGCCGTCGCGAGCCCGATCTCGAGGCAGGTGTGCCCCTTGCCGAAGTGCTCCCAGCCGTACTGGATGCTGCGCGTGCCCGTCGGGCTCTGCACCACGAGCCCGAGCATGACGAACGCGGTCGCGGCGAGACCGGCCACGACCGCGGCGGTTTGCCACCGCGGCGAGATCGCGCCGGGCGCAGGCACCGTCGCGAGGTACGCCGGCACGACGAAGCCGAGCAGCCAGCACGTGCCGGCCGCGAGCATCCAGCTCGTCGGGATCTCGGCCAGATCGCGTCGCACCGCCACGATCGCGAGCACGCCCGCGCCGTACATCAGCGAGATCCCGACGAGGAGCGCGAGCTGCCGGAGAGGTCGCCGCATCGCCACGGGCGCGAGCGTCCCCAGGGCGGTCTCCAGCTGGGCGGGGAGCGCCGGTAGCTCGCCGGGCGTCCGGCGGGCGAGCTCGTCGAGCACGTCGAGATCGTCTCGCTCACTCATCGGGGGCCGCCTCCACTACGATCGCCGCGCCCCAGAAGTTTCCGCAAGGCCTCGTACCCGCGATGGGCGCGTACCTTC
>JAPLLF010001068.1 GCA_026387715.1 Pseudomonadota bacterium | reverse complement strand
TGGGGATGCCGCCGATCGTGATCGTGAATGTTCCGGTGCCGGTGTGCAGCGGGTCGGCGTTGCCGAGCGTGCCGTAGGTCGCGTCGAACGTGCCGTCGACCGTGGCCGCGACGTCGAGGCAGGGGTAGCCCGCGAGCGGATCGGTCCACGTGGGGCCGGCGTCGAGCGCGGCGGTCAGCCTGGCGCGCCGGTTGGTGACGAACCCGCGGACGCTGGTGACCACGGCGTGCCAGCCGGGGCCCTCGACCGCATCGGCGATCGGCGCGATCAGCGTCTCCATGCGCGTGATCTCGGCGAGCAGGTGCGCCTCGTCGAACAGGCTCGCGAGCAGGCTGCGCTCGCGATCGAGGATCTGCTGGCGAGTCTGTGGGATCGCGAACAGCCGGTGGGCCAGGATGCCCGCGGCGGCGATCGCGACGGGGCCATTCGTCGCGCCGAGCGGGCCGAACGTCGCGCCCGGCTGGAACGTCGCGTCGACGCCCCACGGGATGAAGTCGAGCTTGCCGGTGGTGGGGTCGTGATAGAC
Source organism: Pseudomonadota bacterium (assembly GCA_026387715.1). Classification (GTDB taxonomy): domain Bacteria; phylum Myxococcota_A; class Polyangia; order Haliangiales; family Haliangiaceae; genus JABFXX01. Next base: position 3,836 of record JAPLLF010001068.1, on the reverse strand, counting down.
GAAGAAGTTGTTGCGGTCGTTGGCGTAGCCGTCCCAGTGGTTCGTGATCAGCTCCATCGCCCAGTAGGTCATGAACCGATCGACGTCGAGGTACGGCGAGATCGCCGCGACGAGGTTCGCGTCGGTCGCGGACTCGAGCGCGGCCACCAGCGGCGCCAGGTCGCTGCGATCGCCGGCGCCCTTGGGATCGAGCGTGTTGACCCAGGTCGTCCGGAAGTCGGACAGCGAGCCCTCGTACAGCGGGCCGGTACCGTCGGGGTAGCGCTTCTTGGTCAGGTTGTGGTCGATGCTCTCGACGTTGACGTAGACCCCGAGGTCGGTGCCGTTGACGTGGACGTGCGCGAAGTTGCAGCGCGGCGCGACGATGCCCGCAGCGGCGAACGTCTGGTAGGCGAGGCACTGCCGCACGTACGACGGATCCTGGTGCGAGTTGTTGAGCGTCAGCTTCTCGAGCCCCAGGTACTCGGCGCCCGACACGAACTCGTCGAACTTCACCTTGAGCGACGGCTTCGTCGGATCGAGCGAGCCGAGGAAGCCCTTCTTCTTGACGCCGACGTTCGGAAAGCTGGTGCCATCGACGGTGATCGCCGCGGCGAACGTGGTGAACGGGCTCGGGATCGGCTGGGCGAGGCAGTCGCCCTCGATCACCGAGCCGACCGTGCGGGTCTGCGCGCGCAGCGCGTCCCAGTCGGCCGCCGCCATCGTGATCGCGACGTCGACGATGTGGTCGGGCTCGAACACCGGTCCGGACAGGTCGACGTAGGCATCGGGCGGCGTCGCGTCGACCCCGGCATCGGGAACCCCGTTGGCTGTCGGATCGCCCCCACAACCCATCCCCATCACGATCGCGCCGACCAGGAGCGTGTGTCTCATCCCCATCGCCCCAGCATGCCTCATGCCGGGCGCCAGCCGCTGGAAACCTCGTTAGGCGTGGCGAAAACCAACACGTCTGTCGATCATCGCGATCTCACGTGGGTCGCGACGTCGGCGAGCACCTGCGCGAGGCGCGCGCGGACGTCGGGATCGCGGACGAGCCCATCGGGGCCGAGCGCGTCGTGGCCGACGCCCACGCGGATGCAGCAGTCGTCGAGGATGGTCGCCGTGACGTAGCCGAGGACGCCGCGCAGGGACGCGACCGCGTGCTCCCCTCGACCCGGGGCGGCGACGTTGAGCCAGGCCACCGGCTTGCCGCTCAGCTGCGTGCCGCCCACGGTCCAGTCGAGCAGGTTCTTGAAGCTCCCCGGCAAGGCGCCCGCGTACTCGGGGGTGCAGAACACGAGCGCGTCGTTGGACGCGATCTCCGCGCGCAACACGGCGACGGGACCTGGCAGCGGCTCGTGGTCGTGGTCGGGATTGAACGCGGGCAGGGCGGCGAGCGCGTCGTGCAGCGTGGCGATCACGCCCGGTGGCGCACACGCCTGCGCCGTTCGCAGCGCCGCGGTGTTGGTCGACGCGCTTCTGGTGCTGCCGGTGACGAGCAGGATGCGGACGGCCGTCATCGCCGGATGCTACGCGACAACGATGACGCGTCGGCGCGCTAGCGGTGCAGCAGGTGCTCCTGGAGGGCCGCGCAGACGCGATCGAAGTCGCTCCGGGTGGCGAACCGATACTGGCCCAGCGAGCTCCACGCGCCAGGGCCGACCAGCTGCTCGCACAGCCGGGTGATCAGCTGCACCGCCTCGGGATGGTCGGATGCGCATTCGGTCTCGCGCCCGAGCCAGGGCCCGACCTGTGGTGCGGCACGAAGAGGTCGTGGATGGGCTGGCGCCCCGCGCTGGGGCTCATGCTGGACACGCGGATGGTCCAGTCGCGCGAGGTCCACGTCTCGCACACCGCAGGCGCGGGGAGCTCCTGCAGCGTCGTGATCACGAGCCCCAGGAGCGGCGCGCTCGCCTCGACCAGCCACCGCATGGCCGTCGCGGCGACTTCGGGCGTCGCCGCTGTCAGCGAGATCTCGCACGCCGACGGCTGGACGACGTCGTCGCGTGTGCCGTACGCGAGGCACACGTCGCCCGGCAGGAGCAGCGTCGACCACTGCTCGTACTCGTTCAGATCGACGCGATAGCTGGTCGCCACGATGCCGTCGCCGGCCTTGGTCAAGACCATCGGCGCGTCGGCCGACCCGGTGACCGCGGCGAAGCACGTCGACAACGCGCGCCACGCATCGCCGGGCGTCGGCACGAACAGCCGCTGGCGACACTGCGCCGTGCGACTCAGCTCGTCGACGCGCGCGCGAAACTTCGCGAGCCGCGGCTGCGGGCGTGGGGTCTTGGGCACGACGCGAGCATCGTCGGTCCCGCGGCCGGCTGCAAACGTGGTGCGCGTCACGACAATCGCCTTCAGTTCCGGAGGCCACGTCGTCGCGATCGTCGTCGGTGCAGGGCGCGCGACGTCGCATGTTATGAGACGCCCCATGCGAACCGCACCCCTGATGTTCCACGCGGCCCTCCTCGGCGCCCTCACCCTGGCCAGCACGGCGCACGCGGACGGCCCGCCGGGCGATCTGCCGAAGTGGTGCGGCGCCTACAACGGCGCGACCGACACTTCTTCCGGATCGATCGAGGACGACGCCAAGAACGACGGCTACGCCACCGACCGGGTCGCGCAAGATCTCGCCAAGGCCTCGTGCGGCTATCGCAACGACGCCGAGGGCACCAAGAAGATCCGCGACCGCGTCGTCGCGGGCCGCGCCAGGTTCAAGGAGGCGACCGGGTTCACCGACGCCGAGGTCGACGAGATGCTGGCGCTCGAGATGGACAAGAAGGTCGCCGTCGCCGGCAACGACGCCTACTGCAAGGCGATCAAGGTCGACGAGGCCGACGTCACGCCGCACGAGCTGAGCCAGGCCAGGGCGCTCCGCTACCTCGTGTGCGACCGCGGCCGCGGCGGCGGCGAGTACGACTGGACCGACATCACCGAGATCGAGAAGGTGGCGCAGGTCAACAACTGCTTCACCAGCGTCGCCGGCAGCTTCAGCCGCGACACCGACAAGTTCGCCCGGCAGCCGTGGAAGATGCTGCAGTTCGCGACCTGCAACGTGCTGGCGACCCGCATCGACGACAAGAAGTTCCTCGCCGAGGTCGCCGCCGACAAGCGGTTCAATCGCTACGCCGCGCTGTGGGCCAAGGCGACGCTCACCGACACGCGCCTCCGCACCGCCGCGGTGAAGGCCGTCTACGAGCGGATCGGCAGCAAGCAGCCCGTGCTGCAGGAGCTGCTGTTCACCGCGGCCGAGAAGGGCTACGCCGACTTCATGACGATGTACACGGCCAACAAGCCGGTCATCGAGCAGGCCCGGACGCTGCTCGCTGGCGTGCGCAAGGTCGGAAGCCTCGCGAAGGCCAACGCCGCCTGCGCGGCGACGTTCGAGCCGTTGCTCGTGTCGGCGATGGCCGCCAAGCACCCGACGGACCTCGACGCCGTGAAGGCCACGTTCCGCGATCCGTTCATCTTCTACACGTCGACCGCGTTCGCGATCTGCGAGGCGATCGACGGGCACGACCTGGTCGCCAACGCCTACGCGACGCGCATGGTCGGCGGTCAGGTCGCCGCGGCGCCGATCGCGGCGGCGACGGGCGCGTTCCTCGAGCTGATGTTCGCCAACGCCGACGAGATCGGCGGCGCCAACGACACCACCCCGCCGCGGCTGACGCCGAGCGGGCGCCTCGAGGTCAAGGCGCCGCCGTCGACCGAGCGCCAGGCCGTGATCGAGAAGGTCGCGCCGACCAAGGACGGCGCGGTCAAGGTCACGTTCAAGAAGGACGTCTGGGTCGAGCAGCTGTGGAACTGCAAGGACACCAACCGGATCGACCACATCGACGACAACGGCAAGTTCG
>JAPLLF010001198.1 GCA_026387715.1 Pseudomonadota bacterium | reverse complement strand
GACGACGGCAGCTGGGAGTAGCCCGTCACGGGGCCACGCCGCCGGGCGTGACCCAGGCGCCATCGTCGTCGCGCACATGGTACGACGACGGCGCGAACACCTGCCGCACGGTCCGCGGCAGCGCCGACAGGCTGTCCGGCGAGCATCGCTTCGTCACGTGCAGCGTCGCCAGCGTGGTGGGCAGCGCGCACGTGCCCAGCCAGTGGAGCACCGCGCCGTTCACGCGATGAAGCGCGCGGAGCGACCGCATCACCGGGATCATCTCGGGCATGACCTTGGCGTCGTTCGCGTCGAGCTCGAGCGTGTGCACCGTCGCCCACTCCCCGCACGCGCGCGTCAGATTTGCGCGCGCGGTCACCAGCACCTGGGCGCTCGCGAGGAAGCCGCGCTCGTAAGCGAGCGGGATCACCACGTCGCGCAGCGGGCCGAGCCACGACAGCCCGTGCTGCTGCACGAGGCGCATCGCGCGCTGCGGGTGGTCGGCCTCGGGGCGGAGCTGGTAGAGGATCAGCTCGCCGCGCGGATCGCTCCGCGCCATCAGCGCGTCGGCGAGGATGTGGCGGAGCTCGTCGTCGTCGGGCTCCGCGTAGACCTGCGCGAAGAGGGCGGCGATCTGGGTGTCGACCTCGTCCACGCCCCGAGCGTAGCGCTTCTCAGCTGCGGCGACGACGGCGGATCACGAGGCCCATCGCCAGCGCCGAGAGCGCGAGCGCGCCGGTCGGATCGGACGACGACGAACAGCAGCCGCCATCGGCCGTGGTCGCATCCTCGAGCTGGCAGCTCGCCGAGCAGCCGTCGCCGTCGGCGCCGTTGCCGTCGTCGCAGGTCTCGTCCCCGCCGATGGCGCCGTCACCGCACGACGCCACCGGCGGCGCGTGCGCGACGACGAGGCAGACGTCGTCGAGGTTCCACCCGGCGAACTCGAGGCCCGCGTCCGCGGCGAGCGCGAAGCGGAGCTTCATCTTGCCCGTCGCGCCGGCGGCCGCCGCCTGCGCCGACACGTCCACGTCCTGGAAGCGCCACTCCTTGTCGAGGTGGTTGACGCCGGCCGACATCGGATCGGCCGCGCTGGCGAAGCTCGTCCACACCGGCGTGCCGTTGGCCTGGATGGTCGCGCCGTCGAAGAAGCCGTCCTCGACGCCGAGCCACCGGCGATACTGCAGGTGGACGTTGGCGACGTTGCCCTGGAGATCGATCTCGGGCGTCTCGGCGAACACCTCGGTGTTCCGGCGATACGTGCCGTCGGTCGTCAGGTCGTTGCCGAACACGTTGGTGCCGCTGAACGCCGCGGTCGGATCGCCGCCGAGGCCGATCGGCGCGCCGACCTGCCAGTCGTCGCGGTTCGTCGGGGCCGAGTTGTGCGTCCACTCGTCGGCGCCCGCCTCGAAGTCGGTGCACCACAGCTTGGTCACCTCGCCGACGTAGAACTGGTAGTACGGGTCGGCCGCGTTGTTGGGGTAGCTCACGCTGGTGCCGTCGGACAACTTGACCACCACCTTGTACTCGACGACGGCGCCATCACCCTGCGTCGGGATCGTGCCGGCCCACGCCGACGCCACGTTGGCGAGGTCGATGGAGCCGCCTGCCCCGCCCCGCAGGCGCCAGTCGACCGAGACCTTGTCCACCGTCGGCCCCGGGCAGTCGATCGCGCCGCCACCGACCGTGAGCCCGATCATGAAGCCCTCGCGCGTCGGCGCGCTGATGCCCAGCGTCGCGGTCGGATCGGCGAGCCCGTGGCGGCCGAACTCGGTGTTGATCGTGCACTGGTTGGGCGTGCCGTTCGTCAGGTCGCCGTCGTCGTCGTCGGCGACGAGCGCCTCGACGTAGCTCGACGGGATGTCGGCCGCGCGCTGCATGATCCCGTAGTAGATCTCGAGGAACTGGGCGAACCCGGCCTCCTGGCCGAGCTTGGTCTGCAGCGCGACGCGGAGATCCCACAGCGTGCCGCCGATGATCTCGCCCTCGTCGTGGACCTCGCCGTCGGCGTCCTCGGGCCAGTGCTTCTCGGTGCCGACCGGGTCGACGTCGCGCAGCGGCGCATCCGAGAAGAAGAACCCACGGCCGAGGCCGTGATCGCCGGTGATGTTGACGCCGAGCGTGTCGGCGAGCCCCTCGCTGAGCGAGCCGTCGAACGCGCCGACGCCGGCGATGATCGAGTTGGCGTGCACCGAGTGTCCGATCTCGTGATAGACGACGTCGGCGAGCCGACCGGTGTTCTCGCACTGCGCGTTCGCGAGGAAGAAGTGCACGTCGTCGCCGGTCGAGTACGCGTTGCACACGTCCTGCTCGTTGACGCTGACCGACACGACGGCGTCGAGCCACGCGAGGTTGGGGTCGAGCCGCGTCTTGACGAACTCCTTCACGGTGTTCGCGAACACGTACGACGACAGCTGCGCATCGAGCTGCTCGCTGGCGGCCTGCGACCACGTCACGGTGCCGGCGTCCTGGAGCGCGAGCGAGCCGGCCACGAGCGAGCCCGAGACGTTGGTGATCGCCACGCGCGCGCCGGTGAGCTGCGGCAGGATCGTCGCGTCGACGGCGCTGGCCCACGTGACGGTGCCGTCGAGCGTGGCGGTCGTCGGCACGCCGTCGACCAGGTGCGTGGCGAGCGCGGCGGGCTTGGCGGAGCGCGTGCCCCCCGGCCACTGATCGGGGACGTCGAACAGCACGCGCCCGCTGGCGTAGCTGATCGTCGAGGCCCGCACGATCGGGGCGCCGTCCTGCGCGTCCAGCCACACGTTCCACCGCCCCGGCCCGGCGACGTCGGCGATCGCCAGCTGCTCGGCGACGCGATACTGGATGGCGACGCCCGCCGTGGTGCGCGGACGGACGATCGGGATGATCACGCGCTCGTTCGGCGCCGCCAAGAGGCCCGCGCGCGCCGGGACGGCGTCGACCTTGAGGTCGGCGTGGAGCCACGCGGCGGCTTGCTTCGCGACGAACTGCGGCGCGAGCGTGCGCGACGGCATCGCGATCGCCGCGGCGATGTCGGGCAGCGCCGTCGAGCCAACCACGACGAGGCGATCCGCCTTGTAGGCGAACGACACCGCGCCGCCGAGCACGCGCACG
>JAPLLF010000184.1 GCA_026387715.1 Pseudomonadota bacterium | reverse complement strand
GGGACCTGGACGGTGCGGATGCGCTGCGCCGAGGCGAGGCCCTGGGCCTGCTCGAGGAGCGGCAACAGCTCGATCGCGCCGACCGGCTTGGCGAGGAAGCCGTCCGCGCCCGAGCGCAGCGCGTACTGCTTGGCCGTCGGCAGATCGATCGCCGTCGCCATGATGATCAGCGGGGCCGGCTTGACCTCGGCACGGACCCGCCGGATCAGCTCGATCCCGTCCATCCCGGGCATCATCCAGTCGGTGAGCAGGACCTCGTAGGGGCGATCCCCGGGCGCGTGCAGCCGGGCCAGCGCATCGACCCCGGTCGTCGTCACCGTGACGGTGTGGGCCGACCGCTGGAGGATCCGCTCGACGAGCTTGGCGGTGACCGGGTCGTCCTCGGCGATCAGAACCTTCATAGAATCTCTTACCAGAAGTGAAGTGCGCTCGACCATCCCACCCGTGGAACGGACCATCCTACCGCACCGTGGACGAGCTTGCCGTGCTCAAGCGTGAGGCAGGGTGGTCGATTCCCAGGAAGGATGATCCACGTGACCGAAGGCGCGGAGAACGTGACCATCCACATCTCGGGACGGTTCGACTACCACCTGATCAAGGACTTCCAGCAGGTGCTCTCACGCACGCCCAGGACGTGGGTCGTCGATCTCACCGACGTCGACTACCTCGATAGCTCGGCGCTGGGGATGCTGCTCCTCCTGCGCGAGCGGGTCGCCGGCGCGAGCGAGCGCGTGGAGCTCCGAGGTGTGCACGGCCAGCCGCGCGAGGTCCTGCTGATGGCGAGGTTCGAGCGCATGTTCAAGGTGGCGTGATCATGTCGGCGCGGCAGGACGGCGCGCTGGTGGCCCGCCTCCTGGAGGGCACGCTGCAGGCCGCCGAGTTCACGTGCCAGACCCGCGACGAGACCGGCGTCCTGGCCGAGCTCCTCTCGCGGCTGTTCCCGGAGCCCCCACGGGCCCGGTTCGCGCTCGGCGAGCTGCTGCTCAACGCCGTCGAGCACGGCAACCTCGAGATCGGCAGCGCCCTCAAGGTGCGCCTGATCCGCGAGCTCGCGTTCGAGGACGAGCTCGCGGCGCGGCACGAACGCGCGCCGTATCGCGCGCGCCAGGTCCACGTCGGTGTCCGGATCGCGGACGACAAGCTCGAGCTGGAGATCCGCCGCGCATCCTGATCGTCGACGACGATGTCGCGATCGGCGGCACGATCCGACGCTACCTCCGGCTGTACACGATCGAGCTCGCCGACTGCGTGGAGGGCGCGCTCGCCAAGCTCGCGAGCCAGCCGTTCGATCTCGTCCTGCTCGATCGCCGGCTGCCCGACGGCCTTGGCGACCTCGTGCTGGCCGAGATCCGCCAGCGCTGGCGGATGCCGGTGATCATGATGAGCGGCGAGATCGACGTCCGCCGCTTCTACCAGAACGGCGCCGACGACTTCATCGAGAAGCCGTTCGTGCGCGAGGCCCTCGTCGACAAGATCGAGCGGCTGCTGGCGTCGGACGTCCTCCGCCGCCAGGCCGCGCAGCAGCAGGCCGAGCTGGCCGCGTTGCACGCACGCCGCGATCACGAGGTCGACGTCGCGGGGGCGATCCTCGCGCGGATGTTCGCGCGGGGGGACTACGATCCGGCGCGGGTGCGGCGCTTGCTGCTGCCGTTCGATCGGCTCGCGGGCGACGTCGTGTTCGGGGTCGACACCGGCCCCGACACGTACCGCTGGATGATCGGCGACGTCACCGGCCACACGCTGTCGAGCGCGCTGGTCACGTTGCCGCTGGCGGGGATGTTCTTCGCGTTCCAGCACCTGCCGCTCGTCGAGGTGCTGGCGAGGTTCGAGGCGGAGCTCGTCGCGATGTTGCCGGCGAACATGTTCTGCGTCGCCGCGATCTGCGAGCTCGATCGGCGCGCCGGCACGCTGCAGGTGTGGAACGGTGGCAGCCCCGACGTCCTGCTCCGCCACCAGGGTGGCGGGGTCACGCGGATCTCGTCGACCGGGCCGCCGATCGGAGCCGAGCGGTTCGCGGCGCCCGCGCACGCGATCTCCCACCTCGCGGTCGAGCCCGGCGATCGGATCTACGCGTTCTCCGACGGCTTGACCGAGGTGCGCGACGTCGCCACGCCCGCGCGGATGATCGGCTTCGACG
>JAPLLF010000903.1 GCA_026387715.1 Pseudomonadota bacterium | reverse complement strand
AGGCCGGACGGCTCGCGACCGAGGAGGTCGGCGCGGATCTCGGGATCGCGATCGGCAAGCGCGGCGACGTCGGCGCGAAGCTCGCCTACGACCTCGCGAACCCGGGCGTCGCCGAGGCGACGACGAGCGCCTCGTATCGTCGCGGGGCGCTCCGCGGCGAGCTGTACGCGAGCTATCGGGCGGCCAGCCACCTCGTGCCCGCGACGTCGTTGTTCTCGGTGCTCGGCGACGTGCCCGCCGTGCGGACCGGCGCGACCCTGGCCTGGCGCGCGGCCCCGCGGCTCGACGTGATCGGCGAGCTCGGCGCCCGTCACGTCGACGACGACACCGCGCCGCTCGCCGTCGCGCGCGCCCGGCTGCGGCTCGACGAGCGCGGCAAGAGCGTGCTCTCCGCCGAGCTGCGCCGCGACGGCGTGGCCGACGACGCATGGACCGGCGCGCGTGGGAGCGCGCGGGTCGCGCTGCCGCACGCCTTCACGATCGCCACCGAGCTCGAGCTCGTGATCCCAGATCACGATCGCGGTCGCGGCGCGGTGTGGCCGTGGGGGCTCGTCGCGCTCAGCCGCGACACCGGCGTGTGGAGCGCGGCGGTCGCGTCGAGGCGTCGGCGTCGCCGTCCGATCGTTACCGCGTCGACGCGCTCGCGCAGCTCGGGCGTCGATGGGGGGCGCCGTGAAGAAGCTCGTGATCGCGATCGCGCTGCTGTCGGCGTGCGCCGGGGTCCTCGGGCTCACGCGCGGCACGGGCCCGCGGGATTTTCCGCATCGCGCGCACGTGCTCGCGAGCGTGCCCTGCACGCGCTGCCACGTCGGGATGGCGCAGGACGACGGCAAGACGCTGCACGTCCCCGACGACGCGTCGTGCACGACGTGCCACCTCAAGCCCCACAACCCCGCGTCCTGTCTCGGCTGTCACGCGGGACCCGACAAGCTCGCCGAGCTCGCGCAGGCGCGGGCGCACCTCGTGTTCGACCACACCAAGCACCTCGGCACGGCCAACGGCAACTGCATGCGCTGCCACGTCGGCGCCGCCGATGGCGATACGCACCTTCGACCGCCGATGGCGATGTGCTTCAAGTGCCACGATCACGACGCCGCCCAGGACGCGCGGAAGTGCGATGCGTGCCATCACGACCTCGAGGGCGAGAAGCTGCTCCCCCGCAGCCACCTCGCGCATGACGGCGACTGGCTGCGCGAGCACGGCGCCAAGGCCGCGTCGTCGGCGGATCTCTGTCAGAGCTGTCACGCCGAGCGGTTCTGCGCGACCTGCCACGGGGTCACCTCGCCGCTGGTGCCGGCCGCGGCTCACTTCTCCGATCCGATGACGCCGAGCGTGCATCGCGCGGGCTTCGTCTCGCGCCACTCGCTCGAGGCGCGCGCCGAGCCGGGCGCCTGCGCGACCTGTCATCAGCCGTCCAAGTGCGTCACGTGTCACGTGTCGCGCAACGTCGCCGGCCTCAAGCAGCGCTCGCCACATCCCACGGGTTGGGTCGGCATCGACAACGCCCACGGGCGCGAGGCGCGGCGCGATCCGGCCGCGTGCGCGAGCTGTCACGACGGCGCCGGGCAGACGCTGTGCGTCGGGTGCCACAAGGTCGGCGGCGTGGGCGGCAACCCGCATCCCGCCGGCTGGTCGAGTCGCCAGCCGCTCGTCGCGATGCCGTGCCGGCTGTGTCATCCGATCGGATCGCGGCCGTGAACGTCCGCGCCTGTGCGCTCGCGATCGTCCTCACGATCGCGGGGATCGTCGTCGGCGGCTGTAGCTCGCCGGTCGAGCACCGCCTGCCGGACCAGGTCCCGGTCGCGTATCACGCGGTCCGCGAGTCGGCGGGGCACGTCGCCCACGTCGGCAAGGTCGCGTGCGCGACCTGCCACGACGCGCGATTCGCGCCACCGGCCGAGGGGCTGTGCCTCCAGTGTCACCCGCGCGCTGACGTCCTGCACGTCGGCATCGCGGCGCCCGATTGCCGCTCGTGCCACGCGTTCGCCGGACCCAGGAGCGCCCCGAACGAGTGCCTGCGCTGCCACGGGCAGCCTCAAGGGGCGATCGGGAGCATCGTCGCGCACGCCGACGGCGCGCGGTGCACCACCTGTCATCACGTCCACTCCCTCACCCTGCCGGCGACCGATCCGAAGCCGTGCGTGAGCTGTCACGTCGATCGGCAGACGCTGCACGGGGGTGTTCAGGGTTGTCGCGATTGCCATCGCATGCACGAGCACGCCCGGCCCGCCGCGGCGTGCGCGGGCTGCCACGCGAAGCAAGCGACGGTCGTCGCCGCCTCGGCTCCCCCGCAGCACGTGTGCACGAGCTGTCACCTGACCCACGACGTGAGCGGGACGATGAAGGCGTGCACGACGTGCCACCTCGACAAACCCGTCGTCGCCCCGCGCGCGCACGTGAAGTGTACCGGCTGCCACGACGCGCACGCGTCGAAGCCGAAGCCGTGTACGGCGTGTCACACGGCGCCGCTGCGGCATCCGGCGTCGGCACCGGGCAAGCCGTGTCTCGGTTGTCATCCGGTGCACGCGCCGGCCTCGGCGACCACGCTCGCGGTCGCGTGTGCCACCTGCCACAAGAACCCGACGCACGCGACGGCGAAGTGTCTCGACTGTCACGTGCCCCACGACGCCAAGCCCGTCGCGGCCGCGTCGCTGTGCGCGAAGTGCCACGCGGCGAAGGTCGCGAGCACCGCCTCGACGGCGCACGCGGCGTGCACGACCTGTCACGTCGCCGCCGGCCACGAGCCCAAGCGACCACCGCCGGCGTGCGCGAGCTGCCACGCGGATCGCGTGCGGACCACGAGCGGGAGCGGCCACGCCACGTGCACGACCTGTCATGCCAACGCGACCCACGATCCGAAGGCGCCGGTGCCCGCGTGCGCGACCTGCCACGCCGAGCGCGCGTCCGCGCCGGCGGGCCACGCGACGTGTACGAACTGTCACACGCCACACGATCCGAAGCGCGCGACCCCGAGTTGCGCGAGTTGCCACACGACGAAGCGACACGGCAGCGCCACCCGCGAGGCCGCGTGCGCGAGCTGTCATCGTCCTCATGGCCCGAAGGGCGTCACCGCCGTGCCGGCCTGTACGACCTGTCACAAGCGCGGCACGATGCCGGGCCTGCACGCGGTTCCTCAGCACGCCGATTGCGCGCGCTGTCATGAGGCGCACGGGCCGCCGCGGGATACGCGCGCGGTCTGCACCGCGTGTCACCAGAACCGGGTGAACCACGAACCGACGGCCACGCGCTGCGGGACCTGCCATCCGTTCGGCAGCGGACCAGCCTTCGTGAAGCCGGCGCCGTCGCCAGCGCCGTCGCCCTGAAGGTTGGCCGTCGCTCGCCGTTCGTCGACCTCCGGATCAGATCATCAGTGCTCGAGGTCGTGGGCCGCGCGCCGCTGGAGCTCGCCGACGAGCGTGGGGTCCTGCACCGTGATCGACACCGCGATGCCCTCGGCATCACCGCGGGCGTCGATCTGGATGCCGGGGAGGTCGAGCGGACAGTCCTCCATCTTCGTGGGCGAGAGCATCATCCACGCGCGGTGGCAGCGCATGTCGAGGAGCAGGTGGTCCGGCGAGCCGGCCTTCGGGTCGAGGTAGATCACCACGCCGCGCTCGGTGTTCGAGCCGCTGATCCCGTAGCGCTGGAGCGGCGAGATCGAGATCTCGCTGGCCTCGCGCGTGCCGCAGGCCTCATCGAACGCGGCGTGGAGGGCGGCGGCCTCGCTGCGATGGATCGTGGCGAGGCGTTCGTGATCCTTGCTC
>JAPLLF010001139.1 GCA_026387715.1 Pseudomonadota bacterium | reverse complement strand
GCTCGACATCGCCGAGCTGTGGGGATGGCGTGTCGATCAGGCGGCGGTCGCTCCGATCCTCGATCGTCAGCTCGGCTTGCTGTGGGGCCTCACTCATTCCCGCAAGGTCACGAAGAGCTGACGCCGGACGTGATCGATCTGGCGATCCGCTCGACCGAATCGCCAGGCTGGTGCTCGGTCAGGGGAGCTTGCGCGAGTGCGTGAGCCCCCACAGCAGGGCGAGCTGGCGGTCGAGGATCGGCGAGATCTCCCGCGTGTCGACCTTCCACCTCCACAGGTCGGCGATCACCAGCACTGACTTGATCTCGGCAGCGCTGCCGTGGGCCATCACGAAGAACAGGCGCTTGTCCTTGCCGGACCGCCGGCTCCCCTCGGCGAGGTTGAGCATCAAGCTCGTCCCCGCGCGCTCGAGCTGATCTCCCAGCTCGGCGCTGTGCAGCTTCAGCTGCTCCATGATCGGTAGCAGGTGGCGGACGACGTCCTTGGCATTCTCGTAAGCAACGAACATGACCATTCAGCGCTTTCTGCGAGGCTCCGGGATCTTCCGGTCCGCCGGGGACGAGCACCACGCTCGTTCCAGGACCCCAAGCACCCGCCCCGGGGGGCGGCCGGGCTCTCGCGGCCGACGTGGGCGCTGCGCGTGAACTGTGACGAGCGCGGGCAGGGCGCACGTGTTCGCTCCACCGTCGACCTGTGCGGCGGTCGCCGGCATGGCACCGCCGCCGTCGGCGCTCGGCGCAGTTCGCGCGCAAAGCGACCACGAGGACGAGAGCCCGGACGCCGAGGCTGTATTCATGCGGATCGAGATCGACGGGCGAGGCCCGAGAGCGGGCGAAGCCCGCGATCCCCAGGTTCCGGTTCCGGTTCGGGTTCCGCTTCGGGTTCCGATTCCGATTCCGATTCCGGTTGCCGTTGCCGTTGCCGTTGCCGTTGCCGTTGCCGTTGCCGCTGCCGCTGCCGCTGCCGCTGCCGCTGCCGCTGCCGCTGCCGCTACTGCTGCCGCTTCCGCTGCCGCTACCGCTTCGTCAGATCGCGCGTGATGTTCTTCTGATGCGCCTCGAGCGTGCCGCCGCCGATCTCGTTGAGCTTGGCGTCGCGGAGGAACTGCTCGACGCGGTACTCCGCGCAGTAGCCGTAGCCGCCGAGCACCTGCACGGCGGCGTCGGCGACCTCCTTGGCGGCGGTGGCGCAGAACAGCTTCGCGGCGTCGGTGCCGAGGCGGTTGCGCTGGGTCGGGCCGACCGTCGCGGCGACGTTGTAGGTCAGCGCGCGCATCGCCTCGACCTTGGCGTAGCTCTCGCCGATGTAGCGCTGGATCTGGCCGTGCTCGGCGAGCGGCTTGCCGAACGTGGCGCGATCCTGCGCGTAGCTGACCATCGTGTCGAGACAGCGCCGCGCGATGCCGAGGCTCATCGCGGCGAGCCCGAGGCGCTCGATCTCGAGGTTGCGCATCATGTTCGTGATGCCGCCGCCCTCGGTGCCGACGAGGTTGTCGAGCGGGATGCGGCAGTCCTCGAAGATCAGCTCGCACATCGTCGACGCGCGCATGCCCATCTTCTGGATCTTGGCGCTCGTCGAGAACCCCGGGGTGTCGCGCGGCACGACGAACGTCGTGATCCGGTCGGCGAGCTTGGCGTAGACCAGGAACACGTGCGCCTCGGGGCCGTTCGTGATGAACGTCTTGCGCCCGTTGATCACGTAGCCGTCCGCGCGCTTCTCCGCGGTGCTCTGCATGCCGAGCACGTCGGTGCCGACCGCGGGCTCGGTCATGCCCATCGCGCCGACCCACGCGCCCGACAGCGTGCGCGGCAGGTAGGTCTTGCGCTGGAGCGGGCTCGCCGCGTTGTTGAGGTTGTTGACGAACAGCAGCGCGTGCGCGAGGTAGCCGAGCGCGAAGCCCGGATCGGCGTACGCGAGCTCGTCGTGGACGATGCACGACGCGGTCGCGTCGAGCCCGGAGCCACCCTCGCTCTCGGGGATCGTGACGCCGATCAGGCCGAGCGCGCCGAGCTCGCGCAGCAGCTCGACGTTGAACGTGGCGGACTCGTCGTGCGCCATCGCCTGCGGCTCGACCCGCGTCTTGACGAACTGCCGGACCGTCTGTCGGAGGAGCTCGCGTTCGTCTGCTTGATCGTGCTGCGCTGCCATACCTTCATATGGCCGACGACGCCGCGGCACGCGATGATCGCGGCCGCAAATCGTCACGACCTACCGCCCGGTAGGTCGCTGCGTATGCTCGAGACGTCCTAGAACTTCGACCACAGGTACTGGTTGGTGATCTCGTGGTGGAACTGGATCTCGTTGGACTTCACCGTCGAGCCCAGCGCCTTGGGGCAGCGATCGGCCGAGGCCAGCTTGAGCTCGGCGTACTTGGTGTGCACGGTCTCGCCGAACAGGTCCTTGGCGAACGTCGAGCTCTTGAACGCGCGCACGGCGTCGCAGATGTTGTCGGGCAGCATGCGGATCTTGGGCTTCTTGCCCGTGTCGGCGGGCTCGCGGTCACCCTCGAGGCCCGTGCGCAGGATGGTGTAGACCGACATGTACGGGTTGGAGTCGGGGGCCACGCTGCGGACCTCGACGCGCGCCGACTTCTCGTTGCCGAGCGGGATGCGGACCATCGCGCCGCGGTCGATCGCGGACGCCTTGATCTGGTTGGGCGCCTCGTAGTGCGGGTCGAGCCGACGGTAGGCGTTGACCGACGAGTTGAGCACCAGGCAGATGTCCGGGGCCGCGTTGAGGACGCGCGAGATGAAGTCCCAGCCCGACTTCGACAGGCTGTCCTGGCCCTTCTTGTCGTAGAAGGTGTTCACGCCCTTCTTCGAGATCGACAGGTTGGTGTGCATGCCGCTGCCGTTGACGCCGGTGACCGGCTTGGGCAGGAACGACGCCGTCAGGCCGTGCTGGCTGGCGACCTGCCGGGCGAGCAGCTTGTACAGCTGCACCTGGTCGGCGCCGATCAGCGCGTCGGCGTACTTGAAGTTCATCTCGAACTGCGACGGCGCCACCTCGGGGTGGTCCTTCTCGTTCTCGAAGCCCATCGCGCGCTGCGCCTCGGCGGCGCTGTCGATGAACTGGCGCAGGCCGTCGCCGGGCAGCGAGTGGTAGTAGCCACCCGTCGACAGGAACTCGAACGCGTTGGTCTCGTGGTAGTGGCGCTCGGCGTCACGGCCCTTGAACAGGAAGCCCTCGACCTCGTGGGCCACGTTGCAGACGGTGCCGTCCTTGTTGAACAGCTTCTCCGTGTACGCCTTGAGCCGGCCGCGCAGGTCGGCGATGTACGGCGACCCGTCCTTCTCGAGCACCTCGCCGAACACCAGCACCTTGCCCGGGCCGAACACGTCGGAGGGTAGCCAGTAGAACGCCGGCCAGTCGATCCCGAGGCGGAGGTCGGACTCCTGCTGGGCCGAGAAGCCGTGGATCGAGCTGCCGTCGAAGGTCAGGTTGTCGGCCGAGCCGAGCAGGAACTTCTTGTCGTAGTCGAGCATGTGCATCCGACCCTCGAGGTCGGTGAAGCACACGGTGACCGCCTTGATGCGCTTCTCGTCGCGCAGGTACTTCATGCGCTGCTCGCGCACGAGGTCCGGCTTGACGCGCGCGAGGCGCTGCTGCTTGGCTTCGAGGTTGAGCTCCTCGAGCTCGTCGTAGGGGATCTCGAGGAAGGAGCGCAGGGCGTTGGAGCTCGGGGAGGGAGCGGTCGAACGCGCGGATTCGGTAGGTTTCGCCACGGAGAGAACTTACACTCGGGTGTGCCGCGGATCGATCGCTACAGGCAGAACCAGCCCGTCATCCTGTTCGGGAACCCGACCGCACAGAGCGGCAAGGCCGCCGACTGGATCCGCCACGCCCGGGCCTTGCTCGACGAGGCCGGGGTGACCCACCGCTTCATCGCGACCGAGCCCGAGGGCCGGACCACCGAGATCGTCCGCAAGACGATCGACGACGACGGCACGCGGGTCGTGATCTACATGGGCGGCGACGGCACGTTCGCCGAGGTCGCCAAGGGCATCCTACGCTCCGCCCACGCCGCCGCGTGCGTCATGGGCATGCTGCCGACCGGCACCGCCAACGACCAGGGCAAGTCGTTCGGGCTCGAGGCCGGCCCGGGGGCGCTCGGGAAGAACGTCGAGGTCATCGCCGCGGCCGAGACCGTCGGCTGCGACGTCGGCATGCTCGAGATCGAGCGGTCGTCGAAGATCATCCATCGCGACATGTTCTTCGACTCGTTCTCGGTCGGCCTCGGCGCCGCGAGCCTCGAGACGCGCAACCGCGATCGCGAGCGGGTCGGTCGTATCCCGGGCCTCGGCGCGATCTACCGCGACCAGCTCGTCTACGCGGGCGCGATCTTCAAGCGGTTCGCGGAGAGCTACGTCGTCGACGTCAAGTTCGACGTCGACGCGGTGCTCGACGGGCGCGTCGAGCGGTTCGAGAACCTGCTCGACATCATCATCAAGAACACCAAGATCTTCGGCGGCGAGTGGGTGTTCGACGCCAACGCCGAGTCCGACGACGGGCTGTTCGAGCTCATCCCGATCGCCGGGCGCCGCGATTTCGGCGCCAAGATTCTCGGCACGCTGCGGGGCAGCCCGGTCGGGCTCGGCGATCTCGAGCAGGTCGGCATCGAGCACTCGGCGTCGCAGACCGGCGCGCAGTTCCAGCTCGACATCCACACCGAGGGCGCGCTGCCGGCCGCGCAGGTCGATGGCGAGGAGATCCCTGCCGGCGATCGCTACCGGGTGATCGTCCTGGCGCGCGCGCTCCGGCTCATCGTGCCACGCGAGCACGTCGATCCGTCGCACACGGACATGTCCGGGCCGGTCACGGCGGGCCTGTGAAGCTCGGTCACCGGGTGTACCGCGTCGGGCTCCTGGTGGGGCTGGCGGGCTGCTGGGGCAAGTCTCCCGCGCCGGCACCGGTCGCGCCGAAGCAGGACGCGCCGATCGTCGTCAAGCACGAGCCGACGTGTACCGACGCGTCGATCGGGCTCGATCGTGGCACCCGCGACCTCCGCGAGCCCGACACGTCGGTCGCGCAGGCGCTGCGCGACCAGTGCAACGCGCAGGCGTGGTCGCCGCGCGCGATCGCGTGCTTCACGACGATGAAGGCCCCCGACCTGGCGGCCTGCGTCCACGAGCTGACCGATCCGCAGCGGGTCGCGGTGTTCGAGGCGCTCGCGGGGACCGATCAAGCGTCGATCGCGATCGCGCTGGTCAAGCTCCAGACCCTCCAGGTCGGGGTCCCCGAGTGCGACGCGTTCGTCGGCACCGTCGCGGTCGTGCTCGGCTGCGAGGCGATGCCGCTCGCGCAGCGCGCGACGCTGGGCAGCGAGACCGCCGACTTCTGGTCGTTGCCGTCGTCGAACCTGCGCGCCGACCTGCAGCAGCGCATGGCGACGGTGTGCAAGCGGTCGCTCGACGATCTGATCGTGCAGGCCAAGGCCCTCGGCTGTCTGTAGCGACATGGGCAAGGCTCGGCAGCTGGCGGAGGCGTTGCGCGCGGGGATCCAGGTCTCCGATCGCGAGCTCGATCGCTACCTCCCCGAGACGCTGCGCCGCGCGTCCGGCCGGTTCTGGACCCCGCTCGTCGTCGTCCAGCGGATCGCCGGCTGGCTGCTCGACGAGCGGATCGGCACGCTCGTCGACATCGGCGCCGGCTGCGGCAAGTACGCGGTCGCGACCGCCATGGCGTGCGACGTCCGGGTGATCGGGATCGAGCATCGGCTCGCGCTCGTCGAGACCGCCCGCGAGCTGGCGCGCACGTTCGACGTCGACGACCGCGTGACCTTCCTCCACGGCGATCTCGCCGCGCTCCCCGTGGCAGAGGCCTACTACCTCTACAACCCGTTCGCCGAGAACGCGTACGGCCCGCACGAGCGCCTCGACGAGGACGTGGCGCACTCGCCCGACAAGTTCGACGCCGACATCGAGCGGACCGAGGACTTCCTCGACGCGGCGCCGGTCGACACCTGCGTCGTCATCTACAACGGGTTCGGCGGGCACATCCCCGACGGCTACGCGCAGATCCACGTCGATCGCTACATGCCGAACATCCTGCGGATGTTCAGGAAGACCCGGATGAGGGGCTAGGATCTGGTGCATGGGCCGTTGGAGCTGGGCGTTCGCGATCGTCGGGGGCCTCGGCTGTCAGGGGCATCACGTCGTTCCCCCGAGGCCGAGCGCGCCGGTACCGCCGGTGTCGCTGCCGGCGCCAGCGGATCCCTCACCCTCACCTGCGCCTGGTGAGTGTGCCCCACTGACCCTGCGCGCACTCACCGATGCCGTGACGGCGATCCGCGCCGAGCTCTCGCGGCTGCACGGCGACCTGGAGCTGGTCTCCATCACCACCCACCATCCTCGCGACGGGGCGACGGTCACGGCGGCGCTCGACGCCGTCTCGGACCACACCGTGTTCGTCCTGTCGGACGCGGCCGTGGTGGCGCAACCGAACAAGCACGGCCTCGCGATAGCCACATGGATGGTCGAGCTGACCAGGTGGGCAGTGTCGGTGTCGTCACAGCCGCTCGTGCACAGCGAGATATCGTTCGGGCCCAAGGCCGCGGTGGCAGCGTACGAGCTGTCGGGCTGCGCGCAGCTGGTGCACTATCGCAAGCCGATCGCGGCGCTCGTCGATGCGGCGGCCCGGGCGGAGATCGCCCAGCTCCGCGCGGACCAGCGCCGCGCGACGGTCACCACCTGTGGCGCGGCGGCGGTGGCGCGATGCGAGAAGCGGCACTGCGTGATGCTGGTCGATGCCGAGCGCAGCTGTCCGGGTGGCGTCAGGCCATCGCCATCGGATCCGGACCGCGGCGGGCGCCCCTCGTGCATTTGTGAGTGTGGGACCCTCGTCCCGACCCAAGGTTGCTCCCCGATGCCCTAGCGAGCCGCCAACCAGCGCGGGACGATCTCGTCGGCCGGGCCGGTCACGACCTCGTCGAAGTCGGCGTCGTCGAGCGCCTCGAGGTTGAGCAGCACGGTGTGTGCGCCGTTGAGCTTGGCCCACGACCCGAAGCTCGAGGCGGGCGCGACGGTTCCCGAGGTGCCGATCGCGACGAACAGCGTGCAGTCGCGGAGCGCGCGCTTGGTCGCGTGCTCCGCCGCGACCGGGATCATCTCGCCGAACAGCACGATGTCGGGGCGCATCGCTTCGCCGCAACAGCGCGGCAGCTCGTCGGACGGCGTCGTCGGATCGCGCCGCTCGCAGCGCTCGCAGCGCCACCGCGCGAGCGAGCCGTGGTACTCGCACACGTTCGCGCTGCCGGCCGCCTGGTGCAGACCGTCGATGTTCTGCGTGACGATCATGAACGTCGAGCCCGTCGGCTGTGCGGCCTCGAACGCGGCGAGCGCGCGATGCGCCGCGGTCGGTGCGGCGGCGCGGATCGCGCACCGAAACGACCAGAACATCGCGATGACCTCGTCGCGCCGGGTGCGGAGCGCGTCGATGGTCGCCAGCTCGGCGAGCTCTGGATCGCTCCACAGCCCGCCCGGACCGCGATAGGTCGGCAGGCCCGCGCTCCGCGAGATGCCGGCGCCGGTCAGGACGACGACGTTGGCTGGGCTCAGGCCCATGCCTTGATCGTCCCGCGGAGCTCGCCGAGCCGGGCCGGCGACAGCGTGCCGACCGCGGCGAGCGCGAGGTGGTCGGGCACGAGCACGTCCCGCGCGATCGCGACCATGTCGTCGATCTTCACCGCGGCCATCGCCGCGAGCCGCTCCGACAGCGACGTCGGCGGGTAGTACAGGGCGGTGCCGCCGAACCAGCCCGCCATCGCCGCGACGTCATCGATCGACGCGAGCGTCTCGTAGCGATACCGCGTGCGGGCCTTGGCGAGCTCGTCGTCGGTGATCTTGCCGGCGCGCAGCTCGTCGAGCAGCACGAACAGCTCCTTGACGAACGTCGGGACCTTGGCGTTCGCGGTCGCCGACGAGATCTCGAACAGCGCGGTGTCGGCGAGGGGCTCGATCGAGGCGTTGACCGAGTAGGCGAGGCCCTTCTGATCGGCGAGCGTGTAGTGCAGCCGGGTCGACATGCCGTCGTCGAGCACGCGGAGCAGCGCGGCGAGGGCGACGTACCGCGGGTCGAGCTCGGGGATCGCGCGGAACAGGATCGACAGCGACGTCTGCGACCCGGCGTCGTTGACGTGCTTGATGCGGGGCCCGTCGGCGACGTGGACGGGCGCGGGGGGCACGAGCGCGAGCTGGCCGGCGGGCAGGGCGGCCAGCCGCTTGGCGGCGGCCTCGACCACGCGGCCGTGCTCGACCGGGCCCGCGACGCACAGCTTGGCGTTCATCGCTCCATAGAACGTCTGGAAGTGCCGCTGGACGTCCGCCTGGGTGAACCGGGCCACGTTCTCGCGCGGGCCGATGATGCGCTGGCCGAGGGGGTGGCCGTCGAAGACCAGGCCGCGGGCGATGTCGTCCGCGTTGATCTCCTTGCCGTGCTCGTCGTAGTCCTCGTTGATCTCCTCGAGCACGAGCTCCCGCTCGAGCTCGATGTCCGAGAACCGGGGGTGGCTCAGCAGCTCGCCGATGACGTCGATGGCCTCCGGGACCGAATCCGGAGGCAGTCCCATCTGGAACAGCGTGTAATCACGACCAGTTTCGGCGTGGAGGGTCGATCCGAGCCGCTCGACCGCCGTGTTGAGGGCGAGCGAGTTGGGATATCGCTCGGTGCCGCGAAACAGCATGTGCTCGACGAAGTGGGACAGCCCGTTGTCGTCGGGAACCTCGAACCGGGACCCCACCTTGACGAACATCGAGGTGACCGCCGTGTGGAGGTGGGGGAGCGAGACGGTGGTCACGGCCAGGCCGTTGTCGAGCGTCGTCGTTTCGACACGGGGGTCGATCTGCGACGAGGTCGAGGGGTTGTTCACCTCCCCTGCGTAGCATGGTTTGACCCGGGGCTCCCTCACGGGGTATCACCAGTACGCGACGATGCTACTCAAGAAGATCGTGATCGCCGAGGACGACGACGCCATCGCGCACATGGTCAACATGGCGCTTGGTGATGCGGGATTCCTCTGCCTACGCGCGCGCGACGGTGACGAGGCTCTCAAGCTCGTCAAGGCGCACGACCCGGACCTCCTCGTACTCGACGTGATGATGCCGCGTGTCGACGGCCTGGAGGTCGCTCGGCGCCTCAAGGGCGACGTCATGTGGTCCCGCACGCCGATCCTGATGCTCACGGCCCTCGCCGGCGTGGACAACCAGGTCCAGGGGATCGAGGCTGGCGCGGACCAGTACATGTCCAAGCCGTTCGACCTTCGCGAGTTCGGCGCCCGCGTCAAGGCGCTGATCCGCGCGGCCCGACGCGAGCGCAACCGCAACCCGACGTCGAACCTGCCGGGATCGCGCGCGATCGACGAGGAGATCGAGGGCGCGCTCAAGACCGGCAACAGCACGGCGGTCGTCCACATCGACATCGTCAACTTCGACGCGTACGCCGATGCCATCGGCATCACGACGTCCGAGGGCATCGTGCGTGACATGGGCAACCTCCTCCTCGAGGCGGGCCGCACCGCGTCGGGTGGCGGCGCGTTCATCGGCCACGTCGGTGGCTCGGACTTCATCGCGCTGATCGCACCCGATCACCTCGAGAACTTCCTCGCCACCGTCGAGAAGGCGTTCGAGGACAAGCGCGCGGCGCTGCCGGGCGACCCGTCGGGGCTGTCGATCGTGCTCGCGATCGCGCGCACCGACGGGCTGAACCTGAACACCGGCGCCGACGAGCTCGGCCGTCGGCTCGGGCGCGCGATGAAGCAGGCCAAGGCCGTCGGCAAGTCGAACCACGTCGAGTGGTCCGCTAGCTGAGCGTGCCGCCCGACGACGACGATCATTCCAGGCCCGCGCTCGAAGATCTCGCGTCGGCGCAGACGGGCGTCGCGGATACGTTGTCTTCGGGCGGCCAGCGCCGGGATCTCTGCCCGGGTCACCGCAGAGGATCCCGCGGTCGGCACGCGCCGGCGCGGTCCGCGCGCGGTCCGGGTCGGCGACACGCTCGGCCGCTACGAGCTGCTCGAGGAGATCGGCGAGGGCGGCATGGCGACGGTGTACCGCGCGCGCGATCGCGAGCTCCGCCGCGAGGTCGCGCTCAAGGTCCTGTTCCCGCACCTCGCGCGCCGGGACGAGATCGTGCGCCGGTTCCAGCGCGAGGCGCGGGCGGCGGCCGGCCTCGAGCACGAGAACATCCTGCGGATCTACGACGTCGGCGGCGCCAACGGGAGCCTCGACGACGAGGAGCCGCCGTACATCGTCATGGAGCTGATCCGGGGGCGCAGCCTGCTCGGCGAGCTCGAGCAGCACGGGGCCTTGCTGTCCGAGATCGTCGCGTGCATCGGCGCGCTGCTCGCGGACGCGCTCGTCGCCGCGCACGCCGCGGGGATCATCCACCGCGACATCAAGCCCGCGAACGTGATGATCGCGAGCGATGGACGGCTGCTGCTCGCCGACTTCGGCGTCGCGCGGCTCGAGACCGAGGACTCGCTCGTCACCAAGACCGGCTCGGTGCTCGGCACGCCCGCGTACATGAGCCCCGAGCAAGCGCACGGCGAGACCGCGACGTCGCGCAGCGATCTGTACTCGGTCGGCGCGTCGCTCTACCAGCTGGCGACCGGCGCGCTGCCGTTCGCGGGGTCGACGGCCAAGGTGCTCGCGCAGATCGCGAGCGGCGCGTTCGTGCCACCGAGCCGCAAGCGGAGCGGGGTCGGGCCGGATCTGTCCAACGCGATCACCGCCATGATGTCGACCGATCCCCTCGCGCGTCCGGCGAGCGCGAAGCTCCTCGCGGGCGAGCTCCGCGCGATCGCGGCGGCCGGCGGGCTCACCGACGCGACCGCCGAGCTGGTCGCGTACTTCACCGCGCCCGAGGCGTACCTCGCGGCGAAGACCCCCGCGATCGTCGCGTCGGTGATCGCGGCGGGCAAGCAGGCGATCGCCGACGAGCGGCTGCCGCGCGCGATCGCGCTCGCC
>JAPLLF010000423.1 GCA_026387715.1 Pseudomonadota bacterium | reverse complement strand
CGGTTTCCGCTCCCAGGACCGCGCATCGTTCACCGGTACGGCACCTAGCGAACCTGTGCACTGAAGAGCCGGATGCGTGAATTGTGCATGTCCGGATCTGTGGGGGCCCGGCGAGCCAAAGTCGCCGGGCTACCCGACCGTCTGGGCCGGCCGTTTACGTTTTGGTTTACGTTTGCGTCGGAAGCCCCTGACGCTTGCTCACAGCGTCTTGAGATACTCGAGGATCGCGGCGCGCTCGTCGGGCGTGAGCTCGGCGCCGAACGTGTGGCCGCCGTTGCCGTAGCCCGGCTGCGACGTGTCGTAGATCCGTCGGCGCTTCGCCGCGTCGGGCTCGGCCGCCTGGCCGTGGTCGAGCGCGGTGAACTTCCAGCCGAGCGCGGCCTGATCGTAGTCCTTGGAGTCGAACGTTCGCGTCCACGACGCCGGGCGCGCCGCCGGGTCGAGCACGGCCGCGAGCGTCGGCACCGAGCCGTTGTGGAAGAACGGCGCGGTGGCCCAGATCCCGTCGAGCGGCGGCGCGAGGTAGCCGGCGAACGTCTCGATCCGCGACGTCTGCCCCCAGAACGACGCCGCGAACCACGCGACGAAGCGGTCCGCGAACTGCGCGGTGCCGGTCGCGAGCAGGCCGTCGGTGCCGACGTCGGCGAGCAGCACCAGCTGGTTGGGGTACTCACCCTTGTCGCCATACGTGCCGTGGCAGCCCGCGCACACCTGCTCGAACAGCGGCTTGCCGCGGTCGGCTCGGGCGGCGTCGACGGCGAACGGCCACTTCGGCGCGGCGAGCGTCTCGATCCACGCGCGCACGTCGACGAACTTCGCGTCGATCGCCTGCGCCTCGGCGACGGTGTCGGTGCACAGCAGCGACGCGGCCATCATGATGCGTGCGTGATCGCCGCGACCGGAGGCCGAGTAGAACATCGTGGTCTTCTTCGCCATCCGCCACCACGGCGGCACGTCGACCGGCGCGACGACCGCGGGCGGCAGCTCGAGCGCGGCCGTGTTCGACCACGCGAGCGTCGTCGGATCGCGGTGCGCCATCAGCGCCGCCGTGAGGTTGTCGGCGGGGTTCGGCCCGACGGTGAGCATCTGCGTGTACGGCGCGATCGCCTGCATGCGATCGTTGAACCTCGCCCACTCCGCGTGCTGGGCGGGATCGGTCACGAGGTCGCCGACCGCGCCGATCGTCGCGGCCTGGTTCATTGTGAAGTCACGATCGTTGGCGCCGAGCCCGACGACGAGCGCGCCGTTGATCCGGCCGGCGTGGCACGTCAGGCAGTTGCCCGACACGACCGGCTGGCCGGCGGGGGACGTCGCGGCGCCGTAGTAGTACGGCAGGGTCGCGTTGGCGCCGGTGCGCCCGGGGATCATGTCGGCCGCGCTCGCGGGGCCGTAGACCTGGTCGTACAGCGCGCGCGGCAGGCCGCAGGTGATGTAGCCACCGTTGACGAGGTAGTCGTAGCCCTGGGCGGCGTCGCCGGGGCGCTGCGGGTCCCCGGGCACCGGCTCGTACGGATGCTCGATCCCGGGCGCGGGCGCGACGGGATCGGTGCCACACGCGACGAGCATCACGATGATCGACAAGCGTTTCACGGCGCGGACGCTAGCCCAGATCTCACAGCCGCGCGATCAGCTTCTTTCCGAACAGGTAGGCATCGCCGGGCCAGCGCGCGGACACGTAGCGCCCGTCCTCGACGACGAACGCGGGGCCTCCGACGGATGGCTCGTCGCGCGTGCCGCGCTTCGACAGCGTGCGCGGCCCGACCTCGAGCGTGGCGAGCGCCGCGCGCACCTCGTCCTCGACGTACGCCGGGTAGGTCCGGTAGTAGCGCCCGCGTCGCCAGAACGTCGACCAGTACGCGGCGCGCTCCATGTACTTCGGCAGGCACGTCGTCCGCACGCCGTCGAGCACCGAGCGGCCGTCGGGGCGCCGCGCGCGCGCGGCCGCGAGCACGCCGTGACAGATCGCGGCGATCGGCTTGGGGGTCGCGAAGAACCCGGCGATCAACGCGTGGACGACGTCGCTGCCGAGGTACTGGCGCATGCCGGGCGCGTGCCCCCCGGGCAGCAGCAGCGCGTCGAAGTCGGCGGGCGTGCAGCTCGACCACGTCTTCGGGGTGAGGAACCCGGGATCGGCCTCGAGCTCGCGGTAGAAGGCGATCGGCTCCGGATGCGCGCCGAGCTTGCCGAACACCACGCCGGTGATCAGCAGGGGATCGCACGCGGGCGTGGCGCCGGCCTCGGTCGCGAACACCACCTCGTGGCCGGCCTCGCGCAGGAGCTTCCACGGCACGGCGACCTCGGTGACGTCGAAGTCGCGATCGGGGAGCGGAACGAGGACGCGGGCCATGGGCCGCGAGGATAGACCGGTCAGTCCGGTTGCCGTGGCTACCGGCGTCACGTTGGGGCTCATTGGGATTCACGTAGTTAGGTCGGCACGCTTGATGCTCCTACCGAAACCACGATGACGAGATGGCTACTCGGCTTGTTGGTCTCATCGGCCTGCATCACCGAGCCCACGGCGGTCATTGTCGACGAGCGAGATGCCGAGTTCTCGCTCGAAATAGCCCCGACCCAGGAGCAGCGCGTGCTCGATGTGGTCAACACTGCGGCGACGAGCGTCCTCGACGACGACGTCCCGCTCGATCGCCGCGCCGCGGAGAACATCGTCGCGCACCGCGACGGTGCCGACGGCATCCACGGCACGGCCGACGACGATCCGTTCGACGATCTGGCCGAGCTCGACGCGATCCCATACGTCGGGCCGGTCGCGCTCGCGAGCCTGCTCGCCTTCGTCACGCCCGCTTCGTGAGCGCTCCCGACGCGCCGTTCGACGAGCTCGACGCGCAGCGCATGCGCGACGGCTCCCACCCGCGCCTCCACGACAAGCTCGGAGCGCATCCGACGTCGGACGGCGGCGTGCGGTTCACGGTGTGGGCCCCGCACGCCACCGCGGTCAGCGTGATCGGCGACTTCAACGCCTGGACGAGCGGCGCCACGCCGCTCGCGCCGTGGCCGACCACCGGCGTGTGGACCGGCGTGGTCCCGGGGCTCGCGCGAGGCGCGCTCTACAAGTACAGCCTGCGCACCGCCGCGGGGACCGAGGTGCTCAAGGCGGACCCGTTCGCGATCCGTCACGAGCTCGAGCCGAACACGGCCTCGATCGTGTGGACCGCCGCGCACGCATGGACGGACGCCGCGTGGATGGCTACGCGCGCTGCGCTGTCGCGCGCCGACGCGCCGATCGCGATCTACGAGGTGCACCTCGGGTCGTGGATGCGCGTCGCCGACGACGGCAACCGCTCGCTGACCTATCGCGAGATCACCCCCAAGCTCGTCGCGCACGTGGCGCAGCTCGGGTTCACTCACGTCGAGCTGATGCCGATCACCGAGCATCCGTTCTTCGGCTCGTGGGGCTACGGCACCACCGGCTACTTCGCGGCGGCGGCGCGCTACGGCACGCCGGAGGACCTGATGGCCCTGGTCGACGCGTTCCACCAGGCGGGCATCGCCGTGCTGCTCGACTGGGTGCCGGCGCACTTCCCGACCGATCCGCACGGCCTCGCCAACTTCGACGGCGAGGCGCTCTACGAGCACCCCGATCCGCGGCTCGGGTTCCATCCCGACTGGAACTCGGCGGTGTTCGACTTCGGTCGCGGCGAGGTCCGCAGCTTCCTGCTGTCGAGCGCGCTGTTCTGGCTCAAGCGGTTCCACTTCGACGGCCTGCGCGTCGATGGCGTCGCGTCGATGCTGTATCGCAACTACAGCCGCAAGCCCGGCGAGTGGATCCCCAACGCGCAGGGCGGCATCGAGTACTTCGAGGCCGTCGAACTCCTCGAATCGCTCACCGCGACGATCGCGCGCGAGCAGCCGGCCGCCGTCGCGATCGCGGAGGAGTCGACGTCGTGGCCGGGCGTGACGAAGCCGACCGCGGCAGGGGGCCTGGGCTTCGACTTCAAGTGGGACATGGGGTGGATGCACGACACCCTCAAGTACCTGGCGCGCGAGCCGATCCATCGCCGGTACCACCACCACGAGCTCACGATCCGTGGGCTCTACATGTTCAACGAGCGGTTCGTGCTGCCGCTGTCCCACGACGAGGTCGTCTACGGCAAGCACGCGTTGCTCACCAAGACGCCCGGCGATCGCTGGCAGCAGCTCGCGACCCTGCGGCTGCTCTACGCCTACATGTACAGCCAGCCCGGCAAGAAGCTCCTGTTCATGGGCAGCGAGCTCGCCGAGACCCGGGAGTGGAACCACGACGGCAGCCTCGACTGGCACCTGCTCGACGATCCGCGGCACCGGCAGGTGCGCGATCTCGTCGGCGAGCTCAACCGGCTGTATCGCGGCATCGCGGCGCTCCACGAGCTCGACTGCGAGCCGGCCGGGTTTCACTGGGTCGACGCCGACGACGCGGAGCAGTCGGTGCTGGTCTACGAGCGCGTCGCGCGGGATGGCGCACGCCTGCTCGTCGCGCTCAACTTCACCCCGGTCGTCCGCCACGGCTATCGCGTCGGGGTCACCGCGCCGGGGATCTGGCGCGAGATCCTCAACACCGATGCCGAGGTGTTCGGCGGCAGCGGGCAGGGCAACCTCGGCGCGGTGGAGGCGGTGCCCGTGCGTGCGCACCGTCGAGAATTCTCGGTCAGCCTGACGCTCCCGCCGCTCGGCGCTGTCTACCTACACCGGTAAATCGCACCAGGACTGTACTCGGAGGGGCTCATCGAGCGCCGAGAGCGGCCGAACTACGAGTTATGCCGACCGTCGCGATCGTCGATGACTCCCCGATCGTTCGTATCCAGCTCCGCCAGATCCTCCAGCGCATGGGTTGCACTGTCGTGGCCGAGGCCGCGAGCGGCGATCAGGTGCGCGCGCTCTACGAGCAGTACCACCCCGACCTCATCACGCTGGACATCGTGATGCCCGGCAAGGATGGCGTCACCGCCGCCGTCGAGCTCCTCCGCGACTTCCCCCAGGCGCGCATCGTGATGTGCACGTCGCTGAGCTCGCGCGACAAGATCCTCGCCTGCCAGAAGGCGGGCGTCGTGCACTACGTCCTCAAGCCGTTCGAGCCGCGCCGCGTCGAGCAGGTGTTCCGGTTCGCGCTCGGCCTCCACGAGATGCCGCGGGTGGAAGGTCCGTCGTGACCTGCCCGACGTGTCGGCGCGATAACAGCCCGGCGCGTCGCTACTGCGGCGGCTGTGGTAGCAACCTCGTGCCGAGCTGCACGGGGTGTAGCTTCGTCAACGAATCGACCGACCGGTTCTGCGGTGGGTGCGGCGCTGGCCTGGTGGCTGGTCTCTCGCTGCCTGCGGGACCGGCGGCGGTCGCCGTCGTCGCCGTCCCGGCGCCCGCACGCGGCGAGCTCGCGGAGCTGTTCGCGACCATCACGCCCCCGCTCGCCGCGCCGCTCCCCGAGACGGGCGTCTCGCAGGACGATCTCGATCGCATGTTCGGAGTGCCCTCATGAACGCCCAGGCCAAGGTCGCCCCGCCGCTCGCGCGCCGCGTCCCGATCGAGCTCGTCCAGGATCGCGCGCCGTCGATGACGGCGCGCGCGCGCGCCGGGTTCGCGCGCATCGAGGATCTCTCCGAGGCGGTCGCCGTGCAGTTCAAGCTGCCGCGCCTCGAGCTCGACGCCATCGACCTCGCGATCGATCTCGTGAACCTCGTCCCACGCGAGCTGGCCGAGAAGCACCAGCTCGTCCCGGTGTTCGCCAACACCGACGAGATCTCGCTCGCGGTCTCGGACCCGACGCAGATCGCCCTGTTCGACTGGCTCTCCCGCCACCTGAAGCGCTCGACCGCGCTCGTGATCGCGACGCCCCAGGAGATCGCGCGCGCCCAGGCGCGGCTCTACGAGGCGCGGCGTGCGCCGGTCGTCGACGCGGGGCCGGACCTCTCGAGGGAGCAGCTCGCGGCCGCGACCCAGGTGGTCAACACCGTGATCGCGGCGGCGATCGAGCAGAAGGCGAGCGACATCCACATCGAGGCCTCCGAGCAGGCGACCGTGATCCGGTTTCGCGTCGACGGCGCGCTCCGGCAGATCGAGGCGCGGCCGATCGAGCACCACGCCGCGCTGGTGTCGCGCATCAAGATCCTTGCGAACCTCGACATCTCGATCCATCACGCGCCCCAGGACGGGCGGATCAAGCTGCCCTCGGCGGCGGGCGACATCGACCTCCGCGTGTCGGTGCTCCCGACCTACTGGGGCGAGAAGGTGGTGTGCCGGCTGCTCGACAACAAGCGCGCGGCGCTGCCGCTCGACGCGCTGGGCTTCGACGCCGACCACAAGAAGCAGCTGCTCGCGATGGCCAGTTCGCCGTACGGTCTGGTGCTGGTCACCGGGCCGACCGGCTCGGGCAAGAGCACCACGCTGTACGCCGCGCTCAACGCGATCCGGCGCCCCGACGTCAACATCATCACCGTCGAGGATCCGGTCGAGTACCAGCTGCCGGGGATCAACCAGGTGCAGGTCGCCGTGAAGCGGGGCCTCACGTTCCCGAGCGCGCTGCGGTCGATCTTGCGGCAGGACCCCGACGTCATCCTCATCGGCGAGATCCGCGATCAGGAGACCGGCCAGCTCGCCGCCGAGGCCGCCCTGACCGGTCACCTGGTGCTCAGCTCGGTTCACACGAACGACGCGCTCAGCTCGATCACCCGGCTCACCGAGCTGGGCGTCGAGCCGTTCCTGGTCGCGCCGTCGCTCGTCGGCATCGTCGCCCAGCGCCTGATGCGGCTGGTGTGCAAGGCCTGCGTCGAGCTGGCGCCCCCGGACGCCGCGGAGCTCGAGGCGCTCGGGCTGCCGGGCGTCCCGGCCGGCACCGTCGTCGCGCGCGGGCGCGGCTGCGCGGCCTGTCATCGCACCGGGTGCAGCGGCCGCGTCGCGGTCCGCGAGGTGCTCACGGTCGACGAGGAGCTGCGCGCGATGATCACGCGCCGCGCGCCGGTGGAGGAGATGCGCGCGGCCGCGATCGCCAAGGGCTTCAAGACGATGCGGTTCGCGGCCCTGCGCATGTGGCTCGCGGGGATCACCAGCACCCGTGAGGTGATCCGTGTCACCCGGTCCTGAGCCCGAGACGATCCGCGCCTTCCTCACCAAGGTGATCGAGGTGCTCCACGAGGCGACCGGCGTGACCGCCGAGTTCGACCTGGGGGATGGCGTGCCGCGCGACGAGGAGATCACGGTCGTGATCCGCGCGCACGGCGATCTCAGCGGTCTGAGCTGGACGTTCCCGGTCGCGCTCGCGCGCGATGCCAGCCGGCACATGGTGCCCGGGATCGAGTTCGATCGCGCGATCTGCGAGGCCGTCGCGAGCGAGATCGCGAACATCGTCACCGGCCGTGGGGCCACCGTGCTCGCGCACCACGGCATCACCATCGCGATCGCCCCACCGGAGGTCGTCAGCGTTCGTGACGACGACGGCACGCGGGCGCGGCTCGCGACGGACCAGGGGCCGATCGACGTCGTGTTCCACGCCCGAATCGACGAGGGCTGATCGAGATGTCCGCGCCGAGCGCCACGACGCGAGCTCGCTTCGGGGCGCGCCAGCGATGGACCGCGATGCTCGTCGTCCTCGTGATGGGCACGCTCGGGATGCTCACCAGCTGGCGGACGCCGGCGTGCTCCACGTGGTGGCGGCGACGATCGGGCTCGTCACGCTCGTCGCGGGCATCCTCCTCGCGTGGTGGATCGCGCACGACCTGGAGCGTCGCCTCCGGGTCATCGCCGGGGTCGCGACGGCGGCCACCGCGGGCGACCTGACGGGCCACGTCGGCGACGAGACCTCCGACGAGATCGGCAGGGTCGCGCGCGCGTTCGACGGCATGGTCACGCAGCTCCGTCATCTGATCGTCCGGCTGCGCCACGCGGCGAAGCGCGATCAGGATCGCCTCGAGGCCCTCGTCACCGCCCGCACCGCGGAGATCGATCGCCGCAACGCCGCGCTCCAGCTCGTGTTCGATCACATCGATCAGGGCTTCATGACCGTCGGCCTCGACGGCCAGATCGCGCCCGAGCACTCGGCGGCGGTCGAGCGGTGGCTCGGGCCGATGCCCGCACGCATCACGTTCACCGACTACATCCGGACGTTCGCACCCCAGGCGGCCGACTGGTTCGAGATGTCGTGGACCGCGCTCGTCGCACGGACGATGCCCGCCGAGCTGTGCCTCGCGCAGCTGCCGTCGAAGTTCGCGGTCGGGGGGCGCCACCTCGTGTGGTCGTACAAGATGGTGACCGACGAGGTCGGGGATCCGCGGGTCCTGGTGGTGATCTCCGACGAGACGGCCGTGGTCGAACGCGAGCGCGGCGCGCGCGAGGCGCGCGAGATGACCGCGCTGCTGGCGTGCATGCTCGACGATCGCGCCGGGTTCATCGCGTTCTGCGCCGAGGCCGATGTCCAGGTGGCGACGATCCGCGCGGCGACCGACGACATGCTCCGGCGCGCCGTCCACACGCTCAAGGGGATCAGCGCGATCACGAACCTCGCGTCGCTCGCCGAGCTCTGCCACGACCTCGAGACCGCCCTCGCCGAGGGCGACGAGGTCGGCGCACGGGCGCTCCGGTCCGCGATCGGCAGCCGCTGGCAGGCCCTGCGCGCCCGGGTCGCCACGTTCATCGAGACCGCGGCGAGCCACGTCGACGTCTCCGCGTCGGACCTCGTGGAGCTCGAGGACGCGATCGCGCGCGGCGGCTCCGCAGGCGAGCTGTCACGGATCGTGGCGACCTGGCGCCACGATCGGGTGGCGCCCCGGCTCGAGCGGCTCGCGGACCACGCGCAGGTGCTCGCGAGTCGACTCTGCAAGGATCCGCTCGACGTGCAGGTCGAGGTCGAGCCCGAGCTGCGGCTCCCGTCCGACCGCTGGGGGCCGATCTGGGCGGCGTTCGTCCACGCCCTGCGCAACGCCCTCGATCACGGGGTCGAGACGAGCGCGGAGCGCGCCCGCCGCGGCAAGCCCGCGCGCTCGGTGCTGTTCCTCCGCGCGCGTCGTCGTCGGGGCGCGCAGCCGACGATCGAGATCGAGCTCGAGGATCAAGGGCGGGGCATCGACTGGGCCCGCGTCGCCGCGGCGGCCCAGGCGCGCGGCCTCCCGACCGCCACGCCCGAGGATCTTCAGCGCGCGCTGTTCACCGACGGACTGTCGACGGCGACGACGATCACCGAGGTGTCGGGACGGGGCGTCGGGCTCGGCGCGCTGCGCGACGCCTGCGAGCGCTCCGGTGGGCGGCTGGCGATCACCAGCGTCCCGGACGTCGGCACGCGGCTCACCGCGACGTGGCCGGAGGTCGAGGCGCGCGCCTCGTGGGGCGGTTCAGAACGGCACCGCGCTGACCAGCTCGACACCGTGGCCGGTGCGCGGGTGCGTGAAGACGAGCGAGGCCGCGTGCAGGTGTAGCCGCTCGGCCTGCCGGCCGTAGAGCCGATCGCCGACGATCGGCGCCGCGAGCCCGGCGGGATGCGCGCAGAGGACGCGCAGCTGGTGCGTGCGCCCGGTGTGGGGAACGAGCCGCACGAGCGTGCGGTCGCCCTCGCGCGCGAGCACCTCCCAGTCGGTCACCGCGGCCTTGCCGTGCACGGGATCGTGGATCTGGCGTGGGCGATCGTCGACGTCCACGCGCAGCGCGAGGTCGATCGTGCCGCGGGCCGCCGGCGGGACGCCGTCGACGAGCGCGACGTAGCGCTTGGCGATCTCGCGGCGCGCGAACAGCCGCTGGAGCTCGGCGTGCGTCGCGGCGTCCTTCGCCGCCATCAGCAGGCCCGAGGTGTCGAGATCGAGGCGATGCACGACCAGCGGCCCGGTCGCCGCCGGGTACCGCGCGCGCAGGCGCGACGCGACGCAATCGGCGAGCGCGTCGCCGCGCCCGGGGATCGACAGCAGGCCGCAGGGCTTGTCGACGACGACGAGCCAGTCGTCCTCGAACACGACGCGTGGCTCGTCGGCGGCGATCGGCGCGTTGCCGAAGATCGGCGGCGGCTCGGCGCCCGTGCCGTCGAGCACGTGCGCGAGGATCGGGCCGCACTTGCCGCGGCAGGCCGGGTAGTACACGCCGGCGCGGCGATCGCCGGTCGCGGGCGCGGCACCCCACCACAGCTCGGCGAGCGCGATCGGCACGAGGCCGTGGCGGTACGCGTGCGCGAACAGCTTGGGGGCGGCGCAGTCGCCGGCGCCGCCCGGCGGCTGGTTCGCGAACAGCGACGCGAGCGCGCGGACCTCGCCGCGCGCCGACGCGAACGCGTAGGTGGCGTGGATCCGCACGAGCCAGTGGCGCGAGCGCGCGGCCTTGTGCGCCTCGCGCTCGGCGATCGCGGCGTCCTGCTCGGCGACGTGCGTGGCGAGCGCGGTTCGCTCGTCGGCGTGCGCCTCGGTCATCCGGTCGCGCGCGGCGGCGTCGCCGCGACTCTGGTGATCGAGCTCGGGCGAGCCGCGTCCCTCGTCGCGCGCGAGGTGCCGGGCCTCGCGCCGCGCGCGATGGAGCGCGCGCA
>JAPLLF010000431.1 GCA_026387715.1 Pseudomonadota bacterium | reverse complement strand
CGATCCGATCGTCGGTCACGAGCGCGCCGAGATCGATCCGCACGACGGTGCGGCCGCGGTTCGCGTGGATCGCTTCGACGACCAGCGCCCGCCCGCAGCCCTCCGGGCCGACGAGCGCGACGCGTGGCGCGCCGAGCGTCGATTCGAACGCGCGCGCGATCTGCTCGAACAGCGCGGGCTCGACGACGAGCTGCTCGCGATCGGGCTCGCGCGTGGAGATCGACACGTATCGGCGAACCAGGTCGTCGATCACGTCGTGGCCGCGGCAGAATTCGACGATGCGATCGGCGAGCCGCACGATGCGCGCGGTCGCGGGCAGGTCGCCCGGGGACACGGCGACGAGCCGATTCCGGCGGAGCGGCATGTCCTCGGAGAACCGGCGCAGCGTGCGCTCGACGACCTCGACATCGCGCCCACCGATGAGATCCGCGACGAAGCGGATGTCCGGACGCTTCTTGGTGAAGTCGTCGAGCGCGAACGAGTACGCGCGCTCGAGGTTCGGATCGAGCTCCGGGGCGAGCAGGATCGCCACGATGGACACGTCGAGCGGCATCAGATCGAACGCCGTCACGAGGCTCTCGATCGTCACGTCCGCTTGCACCGCCACCTCGCAACCGGCGACCGCGTCGTCGAGCGTCGGGTCGTACTCGTCGACGACCTCGTCCCCCTCGGCGTCGTAGCGCACGATGCCGAGCGCCGCCGCCACCTCGCCGGCCGACGGGCCATAGCCCGGGCTGCCCTCCCGGCGCGGACGCGCGTGCGCGGCGAGATACCGGACGACGTACGCTCGCGCCAACTCCACCACCGGTGACATGGCAGGATGCTCGCATGTCACGTCGCGTGTTACTCGCGAGCCTGCTCGCTGTCGTCGCATGTAAGAAGTCGGCCGCCCCGTCGGTGACGACCACGGGATCCGGATCCGGATCGGGATCCGGATCGGGATCCGGATCGGCTACCGTGGGATCGTCGGGATCCGGATCTGGATCGGGATCGGGCAACGGCGCACCGGTCCCCGTCGACACGTTCCACGCCGAGGCCAGGCCGATCGAGCTGGCGTGCGGCGACGCGCCCCCCCGATCCCGAAGGTGACCGCGCCGGCGTCGTCCCCACCGTCGAAGGCGCTCGCGAAGGCGCCGGCGCTCGGTGCCTGCACGAGCGCGGCGTCGAGCGTCGAGCTCTGCACGTGCCTCGTCGATCACGTCGATGCGTGGGGCACGCCCCACGACGTGAGCAAGCCCGTCGAGTGCACCCCCCGCGATCACGACGAGCACGGCGGCGTGTTCGAGGTGCGCCGAACCGGCGAGGGCGTGCGCGGTGGAGCCGCGCTGGTGTTCGCGGCGAAGCACGGCGACCTTTGGTCCGCGGTGTCGGCGATCGACAGCGCCGAAGCGATCGATCCAGAGGTCCAGCCCAAGGCCTCGAACGCGCTCGCCATCGTCGAGTTCGCGGTGCATCCGCTCGGCGCGTCCACCATGTACTGGATCGCGACGCGCGAGGAGACCCAGGAGAAGTCCGTCGGCGAGGCCGACCGCAGCGGCAGCGCGCGCGGCTCGGTGTGCGTCTCGGGCGCGACCGACACGTGCTTCGATGCAGTCGTGCTCGCCGCCTGGAACTACTCGTTTCCGGCGTTCAACAGCGATGGCAAGTGCACCGTGTCGTCGATCGAGACGTACCAGGCGACGCTGTCGCCGTCCGAGCTTCGCGTCGAGCTGACCGGCGGCAAGCCAGACGCAGGCGCGCGCGCGACCTACTCGCTCGATCTCGCCGCCACGGCGCCCACCCCACCGAGCGCCGGATCGGCGAGCCCCGACGGCGAGGTGCCGTTCGGCAAGTCCGACGAGTGCGTCGCGATCGTCACGAAGATCAAGGCGTGCCAGGCGGACGCCGCGTTCGCCAGGGCGCTCGACGAGGGCGGCGACGCCGTGCTTGGCGCGAAGCTCCGCAAGCAGATCGGCGAGTGGCCCAAGCCGTTCCCGACCTGCGAGACCTACTTCGCGATGGCGTTCTCACACGTCGGCTTTCTCAAGGACCCCGACGTGCTGATCGAGGACCACGTGCTCGACAGCTGCGAGATGCTCGGAACGGCGATCCGCAAGGCCGGCGGCCTACCGGGCGGTTCGAGCGAGAATACGTCAGCCCCATCTCGTGGCCCACTGGACGGTGCCGAGAGTGGCGAGCTCGGGCCAGGTCAGCGGCCCCGATCGTGCGTTATCGTTCCGGGATGCACCGGATCTTGATCTGCTTGCTCGCCCTCGGAATCTCGAGCGCCTCGCAGGCGGACGGCAAGTATCACGGCGCCACCGTGACCATCGACTTCAAGGCGGCAGACTTCGGCGATCTCATGCGAGTTCTTGGCGACACGGGACGCGTGAACATCGTCCTCGTCGACGTCGCGCCGACGAGGCTCGACGTCACCGTGACTCGCAAGCCGTGGGACCAGGTGCTGGACGAGCTCGTGGCGCGCGCGCAGCTCGGCTACGAGCGGAAGGGCAACGTCTACGTCGTCGGCCAGCCCGCGATGATCACCGAGCGCAAGAAGCGCAAGCCCGTGAAGTACTCCGGTGTGACGATGGATCTCGACGTCCAGGAACTACCCGCGGTGACGGCGGCGGCGCTCGTCGCGTCCGCGACCGGGCATCCCTTCGAGATCAAGCCGGGCGCGGCGCGCGACGCCACCCTGCGGATCCGTCGGGTCCCCTCCGACCAGGCGGCCGAGCTCATCGTCTTGCAGACCGGTGGTACGCGGGTCGACAAGCCGACGCCGGTCGCAGCCGGGACAGGTTGCATCGCCGCGAAGGTGCCGCTCGGGAACCTCCGGCTCGCGGGGATCGCCGCGGTCGGCACGAAGCGCTGGGCGGCCGTGCTCGACGACAAGCAGGTCGCGTACATCCTCGGTCGTGACCGTTGCGTCGGTGCCGAACAGGCCAGCGTGAAGGAGATCGGCGACGGCTACCTGACCTTCACCGTCGGCACTTCCGAGGTCAGCGTGTCACTCCACCCGACCAAGCTCCAGACACCCTGAGCGTCGGACGAGAGCGCGACCGCTCCCGAGATCGAGCGCGTGTTCGTCGAAGGCCGCGACTAGCCTCGCGGCTTCTTGGCGGGCGGCTTCTTGGCGGGCGGCGACTTGGCGGGCTTCGCGACCGCCTTGGCCTTGGGCTGCTTCCCGAAGCTGTCGAGGATCTCCGCCGCCCGCGGATGGGCGCAGCGCGACAGGCCGAGCACGAGCTCCTCGCGCCCCGACGCGTGGATCTTCTTGGTGTTCGCGGCGATCGCGGCGAGCACGTCGTCACCGCCGAGGAACGCGAGCCGCGCGCTCACCCAGCTTCGATCGGCGGACTTCATCTTCGGGAGGAACGCGAGCGCGCGGTCGCGGACGAAGTCGAGGTCGTCGATCGCGTACTCGACGTCGTTCATGATCACGCCGTCGTCGTCCTGGTCGCCCGAGCGCTCGACGCCGGCGCGCCCGTTGACCGCGAGGTCGAGGCCCTCGACCGCCCTGCCCTTGCCGTGCTTGGCGGCCGCGGCGTGGATCGCCGAGAGCTCCGCGCGCAGGTCGCGCGCGCGCACGGC
>JAPLLF010001304.1 GCA_026387715.1 Pseudomonadota bacterium | reverse complement strand
GCCGATCCACGCGCCCGGCGCCTCGACCGTGACGAGCGGCCGCTCGTAGCGCAGCGGCGTGTACACCGCGTTGATCTTCACGAGCGCGGGGCGCTCCTCGACGTACACCGGCGGCGGCTCGCCGACGTAGAACGCGACGTCGCCGCGGAGCTCGAACTCGGGGCCCTCGGGCGCCGCGAAGTCGTGGAAGTGCGGGCCGTCGAGGTAGCAGAACTCCACGTCGCCATCGACGTGGATCGGGTGGTGGCCCTTGTAGGCGTGCTTGGGGCCGTCCCAGCCATACGCCACCGGATCGCCGACGAAGAAGTTCGCGCCGTCGTGCTCGCGGTACTGGAGCTTGTCGGCCGCGAAGATGTGAACGTGGGGGCCTTCGATATGACAGACCCCGCCACCCTCGGATCGGGGGATCGGGTGGATGCCGCGGAACCGGACCTGCCTGGTCTTGTGGTCCGCGGTGCTCGTCGATGCCAGCGGCACGGTGATGGTGGTCAGCACCAGCGCCGCGAATGCCAGGGTTCTCATGGAGATCATGGAAGGACAGTAGGCCACCGGCCCCCTGGCGTTACATCAATCTGGCTGTGTGGGAATCTGCGTCTTGACGGTGAAGGTGCGCACGATCTGATCGATCTCGCCGGTGAGCTCACCAGTGAGCAACGTTCCGCGTCCCTCGAACGGGACCTCGACCACCGCGGCCGAGCCTGGCTGGATCTCGCGTGACATCCGCACGACGCCGGCGGACACCGTGTGGCCCTCGGACGCGAACACGTACGACAGCTTCGTGATCCGCATCGGGTGGCGCGCCGGGTTGGTGACCTGGACGAACACCACATCCTGACGCGCGTTCTCGTGGATGCCGACCACGCGCAGCTCCGGAGCCTGGGCGGGCGTACAGCCGACGATCCCCAGGAGGAGTAGGCCGATCAGGGAGGTGTAGGAAAACCGCGCATTCATCGTCGGAGCCAAGGCATTGTGCGGGTTTCGTGCCAGCGAGCAACTTCTCCACCTCGGTGGGGTGATCGCCCGCAAGTCCGCGGACACAGGCGATCCGGTCCTCGCAGGATCGTCGCGGCGAACGTCACTCGTTCACGGCATCCCGACATTGCTGTCGCGAATCCCTCACGTGTAGTGTCGGCCCGTGAAGATCGAGAAGGGTCGTCGAGTCACCGTCAAGGTCGATCTCTCCGTCGTCGGTGGAGCTTCGCTCGAGAAGAATACCGTCGAGTACATCCAGGGGTCCGGCACGATGCTGGCGGGGCTCGAGGCGGTGCTGGCGGGCCTCGAGAAGGGCGCGAAGAAGGACGGCGTGCTCAAGGCCGCCGACGCGTTCGGGAACAAGGCGCTCCATCCGATGAAGACGATGAAGCGCAGCGAGTTCCCCAAGGACGTCAAGCTCAAGGAGGGCGAGCGCTTCACGGCGAAGGGCGTCGCCGGCGGCATGGACGTCGTGCTCCACATCGAGAAGATCAAGGGCGACGACATCGAGGTCCGCCTCGTGCACCCGCTCGCCGACAAGGATCTCAAGTACGCCGTCGAGGTCGTCCAGGTCAGTGATCCCCGCCCGCCGCCGCCGCCGGCCGCCGCGATGAAGATCGACGACGAGCTCAAGCTCGAAGACGAGGCGTAGCCCGTGCACGCGCGCCGCCTCTACGCGCACCGCGGCGCATCGATCGAGGCGCCGGAGAACACGATGGTCGCGTTCCAGCGGGCGGTCGAGCTCGGCGTCGACGCGCTCGAGATGGACGTCCACATCACGCGCGACGATCAGATCATCGTCGTCCACGACGACACCGCGCAGCGCATGTGCGGCACGCCGCTGCCGTGGGCCACGCTCGATCTCGCCGACGCCCAGCACCTCGACGCGGGCTGGGGCTTCCTCGCGCCGGACGGCACGCGGCCGTTCGCCGGGCAGGGCCTCGCGGTGCCACGGTTTGCCGACGTGCTCGCGGCGTTTCCCGGCGTGCACCTCAACGTCGACATCAAGCATCCGCGGGCCGCGGCGGCGACCGTCGCGCTGATCGAGGCGGCGCACGCCGTGGAGCGCGTCACGCTCGCGAGCTTCGATCTGCGCACGCTCGTCGGCCTCCGGCGCAAGGGCTACGCGGGGCCGACGGCGCTCGCGGCGAGCGAGGTGGCCTCGCTGGCGACGATCCCGGCGCTGCTCTGGCGACAGCTGCCGTACACCGGCGGCGCGGCGCAGGTGCCCGTCAAGCAGGGGCCGTTCGTCTTCGACCGCACACCGTTCATCGCGAAGTGTCACGCGATCGGGCTCCGCGTCGACTTCTGGGTGATCGACGACCCCGCCGAGGCCGCGCGGCTGCTCGCGCTCGGCGCCGACGGCATCATGACGAACGATCCGGCGGCGCTGCGCTCGCTGTTCGTGTGAGCGCCGGTTCGAGCACCACGTCGACGAGGGTGTCGGATACCTGAGCAGGACCTTGTTGGCAACCGGCGCCCGGTTGCTGTTCGGCTACCATCCCGATCCCGTTGTTCTTTCAACGATCGCGCGGAACCGTGAGTCTGCCGGGGTGTACCGCTTGCGGACATTGTGGGTCTGGGGCAATTTCCCGGCAGCATGCCCCTAAAGAAGAGCGTCGACGTCAAGCCCGCGAGCGGCAAGCTCGGGATCCTCATGCCCGGGATGGGCGCCGTCGCGACGACGTTCATCGCGGGCGTCATCGCGATCCGGAAGGGGATCGGCAAGCCGATCGGCTCGCTGACCCAGATGGGCCACATCCGCATCGGCAAGCGCACCGATGGCAACTCGCCCGCCATCAAGGACTACGTCTCGCTGGCGAACCTCGATGACATCGTGTTCGGCGGCTGGGACATCTTCACCGACAACGCCTACCAGGCCGCGATGCGCGCCGGCGTCCTCGACGAGCACAAGCACTTGAACCCGATCAAGGCGGAGCTCGAGGCCATCAAGCCGATGACCGCCGTGTTCGAGCAGAAGTACGTCAAGAAGCTCACCGGGCCCAACGTGAAGACGGGCACGTCGAAGATGCACCTCGCCGAGCAGCTGATGGAGGACATCAAGCAGTTCAAGGCGACCAACGGCTGCGATCGTCTGATCGCCGTGTGGTGCGGCTCGACCGAGGTCTATCGCCAGCCGACCGAGGTGCACGCGTCGCTCGCCGCCTTCGAGGCCGGCCTGCGCGCCTCGCACGACGACATCGCGCCGTCGCAGATGTACGCCTACGCGTGCCTCAAGATGGGCGTGCCGTACGCCAACGGCGCGCCGAACCTGTCGGTCGACACGCCCGCGCTCCTCGAGCTCGCGCGCAAGCAGAACCTCCCGGTCACCGGCAAGGACTTCAAGACCGGCCAGACCCTGATGAAGACGATCCTGGCGCCGGGCTTCAAGGCCCGCATGCTCGGCCTCGCGGGCTGGTACTCGACGAACATCCTCGGCAACCGCGACGGCGAGGTGCTCGACGATCCCGAGTCGTTCAAGAGCAAGGAAGTCAGCAAGCTCGGCGTCATCGACCACATCCTGCAGCCCGAGCTGTACCCCGACCTCTACGGCAACATCTCCCACGTCGTGCGCATCAACTACTACCCGCCGCGCGGCGACAACAAGGAGGGCTGGGACAACATCGACATCTTCGGGTGGCTCGGCTACCCGATGCAGATCAAGGTCGACTTCCTGTGCCGCGACTCGATCCTCGCGGCGCCGATCGTCCTCGATCTCGCCCTGTTCATGGACTTCGCGCACCGCGCGGGGATGAGCGGCGTGCAGGAGTGGCTGTCGTTCTACTGGAAGTCGCCGATGACGCCCGAGGGGCTCTACCCGGAGCACGACCTGTTCATCCAGCTGATGAAGCTGAAGAACACGCTGCGCTACACCAAGGGTGACGAGCTGATCACGCACCTCGGCGCCGAGTACTACGACTAGCTTTCACGACGTGGTGCGTCGAGAACGTCGGCGAGAACTCGTCGCTCTCGTGTCACCATCGGGGCGAAGGTTGCGCTAGAAAGACGCATCGCCATGAGCCTCAGCTCCGCCGTACTCACGTCCGTTCCCCCGGCCGGCCGGTTCTCTGCCGAGCAGAGCCTGAAGGTCTACGACCTGATGCTGCGGACGCGGCTCCTCGAGGAGCGGCTGATCGCCATGTACAAGCAGGGCGACGGCTACTTCTGGATCGGCGGTCCCGGCGAGGAGGCGTTCAACGTGCCGCTCGGGATCCTGGCGAACAAGGGCGAGGGCGTCGATCACGACTACCTCCACCTCCACTATCGCTCGAGCGGCACGCTGCTCGCGATGGGCGCCGATCCGGTCGACTCGCTGCGCCAGATGAAGAACGTCGCGAGCGACCCGTACTCCAAGGGGCGCAACTTCGCGGGGCACTTCTCGAAGCGCGCGTGGAACATCGTGCCAGTGAGCTCGCCCATCGAGGTGCAGTTCTCGATCGCGATCGGCACGGCGCGCGCGCAGCGCGCGGGCACCGGCGCCAAGGGCATCACGATCGTGCAGGGCGGCGATGCCGGCACGGCCGAGGGCGACTTCGCGACCGCGCTGGTGTGGAGCTCGCGCAAGGGCAACGAGCTGCCGATGCTGATGATCGTCACGAACAACCGCTTCGGGATCTCGACCCCGTTCGCCGGCCAGCACGGCTACGAGCAGGTGTCCGATCGCGGCAAGGCGTTCGGCATGCCGACCGCCGTCGTCGATGGCAACGATCCCGAGGCGAGCTACGCGGCGCTGGCCAAGGCGCTCGAGTACGTGCGCACCGAGCGCAAGCCGTACCTGCTCGAGGCGATGGTGTCGCGCCTGCGCGGGCACTCGTCGGCGAGCGGCGCGAACGTCGCCAAGAACGAGGTCGACTGCCTCGAGCGCTTCGAGCACACGCTCGAGTCACGCGCGGTGATGACGCGCGCGCAGATGGAGTCGCGGCGCGCGGCGATCACGGCCGAGTTGCTCGAGGCGAGCCGGCACGTCCGCGACGAGGCCCCACCCGCGCCGGGCACGATCTGGGATTACGTGTTCACGGACAAGAACCACGTCGGCGGGGAGCGCTAGCCATGTCGACGATGATCCAGGCCATCCGGATGGCGCTCCACGTCGGCGAGACCAAGCTCGGGGTCACCGACATCTTCGGCGAGGACGTCGGGCCGCCGCTCGGCGGCGTGTTCACCGGCACGCAGGGCTTGAAGACGGCGTGGAACACGCCGCTCGACGAGCGCGGCATCATCGGCATGGCGATCGGGCTCGCGCTCGCGGGCCAGAAGCCGGTCGCCGAGATCCAGTTCTGCGACTACGCGTTCAACACGATCGACCTGCTCAAGATCGCGGGCAACACGTACTGGTCGAGCGGCGGCGACTGGAACGTGCCGCTCGTGGTGATGACGCCGGTCGGCGCCGGCATCCGCGGCAGCATCTATCACTCGCACTCGTTCGACGCGATGGCCACGCGGATCCCCGGGTGGAAGATCGTGATGCCGTCGACGCCGCGCGACGCCTACGGCCTGTTGCTCAGCGCG
The DNA here is from genome assembly GCA_026387715.1 of Pseudomonadota bacterium. Taxonomy (GTDB): domain Bacteria; phylum Myxococcota_A; class Polyangia; order Haliangiales; family Haliangiaceae; genus JABFXX01. The sequence continues at coordinate 772 of JAPLLF010001304.1, read as the reverse complement.
ATCGCGGATCCCAACCCGGTCATGTTCCTGATGCCCAAGGCGCTGCTCCGCGTGAAGGACAAGGTCGGCGACGACATCCCGGGCGCGCCGAACGACGACCGCGTGCTGGCCAGCATGATCGACGCGCCGCTCGGCGATCGCACGCAGTGGACGCCGAACTGGCCGCCGCTCGAGGAGCTCTACATCCCGATCGGCAAGGCGCGGATCGCGCGCGAGGGCACGAGCGTCACCGTGCTCACCTACGGGCGGAACGTGCCGATGTCGCTGGTCGCCGCCGAGGAGCTAGCCGCCGAGGGCATCGACACCGAGGTGATCGACCTGCGATCGTTGCACCCGTACGACTGGGACGCGATCGTGGCGAGCGTGCGCAAGACCAACCGCGTGCTGTGCGTCAACGAGGACACCGAGATCACGAATTTCGGGGAGCACCTGATCCGGCGCATCGTCGAGGAGCTGTTCTACGAGCTCCACGCGCCGCCCAAGCTGCTCGCCGGGGTGCACATCCCGGGCATCGGCCTCGCCGACAACCTCGAGATGGCGAGCGTGCCGCAGACCGCGGGCATCAAGGCCGCGATCGCCGAGCTCGCCGCGCACCAGCCGTAGCGACGGTCGCGGCTAGTACCGCTTCACAGAGCTCTTGACCGGTTCGACGTTCGGTCGTCGACGTCGACCTCGACCTTGACGTTGTCCCCAACCTTGACGCGTTCTACGGCGACGTTGAGCTTGCCCCGATCGTTGAGGTTGGACGTTGGCCCGCGGCGCGTCGGTGTCA
>JAPLLF010001127.1 GCA_026387715.1 Pseudomonadota bacterium | reverse complement strand
CCGGCGCGGCGACGACCGGCGCGGCGACGACCGGGGCGACGGGTGGGGACGCGAGCGCCTCGTCGGACCCCGGGACGGGACCGAGCGCGAGACCTTGCAGGGTCTGGGCGGCGGCGTTCTTCGGCTCGACGTCCTCCACCGACGTCCGCTCGAACGGCGTCGTCGTGACCATCTCGACCATGTCGTCGAGGCGGTTGGGCTTCGAAGTCGCGGTCGACGTCGTCGGCAGGATCGGTGGCGCTGGCGTCATCGGGGTCGTCGGCACGACCACGGCCGGGGCACCCTGGAGCGTGGTCACCGCGCTCGCGGTCTTCGGCGGATGCGACGGGGAACCCGAGCGGGGCGGCGGCAGCGACGCCGCCTTGGGGCGCATCGCGGCGGACTCGCCGGTGGGCGGCGTCGACGTGCTCTTCGGGATCGCGGGCGACTCACCCGTCGGCGGTGTCGTCGTCGACTTCAGGTGCAGCGCGGGCGACTCGCCCGCCGGCGGCGTCGAGCGGGTGATCGGCGGGATCGTCGATGACTTCACCGACGGCAGCGGGGTCGGCGTCGGCGCGGGCGCGGGCGTGGGGGTGATCGTGAGGGTGGGCGTGATCGCGTGCCCGACCGTCGTGGCCTTCATGTTCTGGGCGGCCGGTGGCGTGGTGCCGTTGGCGGCGCGCGGGGCGTTGACCGCGAGGCGCGCGAGCGCGTCCTTCATGAACGTCGCGATCCGGGCGTTGTCGTCGGGATAGCCGGCGTCGTCGAGCACCGTCTCGATCTCCGCCGCCATCACCTTGGGGCTCGCGTAGCGGTCTCCCGGGTCGCGCGCCAGCGCCTTCTTGCAGATCGCGTCGAGCTCGGCGGGGATGTTCGCGTTGAGCTCCACGGTGGAGCGCAGCACCTGGTCGGCCATCGCGGTCTTGACCCCGTCGTCGTTGCCATCGAACAGGCGCGCATGCACGAGCGCTTCCCACATCACGATGCCGAGCGAGAACACGTCGCTGCGTCGATCCGTGGGGACGTTCTTGATCTTCTCCGGCGACGAGTACGCGATCGCGTTGCCCCCGGCGGCGTCCATGCGCAGCGTCCCGTCGACGGTGACGACGATCTTGTCGGGGGTGAGCTCGGTCGGCTTGCCTCCCGTGCGCGCGGCGTGGACGAGCCCGGCGAGCTGGCCGATCAGCCGCGCGGTGCTCAGCTCGTCGAGCTGCGGGCTGCCGAACATGAGGGAGTGGAGATCCACCTCCGATGGCCGATCCACCGCATCTCCCGGGGCCAGGGGTGGAGCGGTACGGCTTGCGTCTCCGGTCGTCGACACGGCGGACATCGTAGCAGAGCGGTGGCCCAAACCCGCGATCATGTTGTCATTCGCAACGCGGTCTCCAAACCGTGACCAACAACCTGTTGATCCGGCTTGGCGAACTGGGGCACGAATCGTGCTCGCCATGCCACCGATGCGCACCTCCTCGTTGCTTCCGCTACTCCTCGCGGCCGCAGCCTGTGGCGGAGCCTCGGATCTCGAGCATCCGACCGACTCGCCCCACCAGCGCAACGCCAACGTCGACTGGCGCGATCAGGTCATCTACCAGATCATGATCGATCGGTTCGCCAATGGTGATCCGAACAACGACATCAACGTCGAGCCCTCGGTCCCCGGCCGCTACCACGGCGGTGACTGGCAGGGCGTGATCGATCACCTCGACTACCTCGAGAAGCTCGGCGTGACCGCCCTGTGGATCTCGCCCGTCGTCAAGAACACCGAGGAGGACGCCGGGTTCGCCAGCTATCACGGCTACTGGACGCAGGATTTCCTGCGGCCCAACGCGCACTTCGGCGACGTCACCAAGCTGCGCGAGCTCGTCGACAAGGCGCACGCCAAGGGCATGCTGGTGATCCTCGACGTGGTGACCAACCACATGGGGCAGCTGTTCTATTACGACATCAACGGCAACGGTCAGCCCGACGACACGCTGTCGGGCGCGGGCTTCGGGCACACCTGCCTGCAGATCTGTCAGCAGAACCCGGCGGCGTGCTCCGCCGACGAGCAGATCTACTGCGACAAGGGCTCGAACTACCTCGAGCGGATCATCGAGTGGGATCCCGACTACGATCCGCGCGGGGTCCAGGGGTGGACGTCGCTCGGGTTCTCGGGCGCGGCCGACGTGCGGTTCACCGACTGGCCCGACAAGAACCGCACGCCGCCGTCGCGTCCGCCGGAGTGGTTCGGCTGGCCCGACGACAAGGCGTGGTTCGACGACAAGTCCTGGTACAACCGCCGCGGCCGCGTCTACGTGTGGTGGCACGAGGCCGACTACAGCAAGGAGTTCGTCCGCGAGCAGGAGACCAAGGGGGACTTCCCGGGTGGCCTCAAGGACCTCGACACCGACAACCGGGATGTCCAGGACGCGCTGATCGGCTCCTTCAAGTACTGGATCGACATCGCCGACTTCGACGGCTTCCGCATCGACACGGTCAAGCACATCGATCGTCCCGAGATCGCGCCCAACCTGCGCGGGTTCTGGGGGCGGTTCACGGATGCGATGCGCGAGGAGGCGCACCGGGTCGGCAAGGATAACTTCTTCATCTTCGGCGAGGGCTTCGACGGCAACGACGAGCTGATCGGCAGCTACACGTTCGGCGGCAAGGACGCCGACGGGGCGTTCGGTCGGTTCGACTCGATGTTCTACTTCTCGCAGAAGTACCGCGGCATCGACGCGGTGTTCGGCCAGAGCCAGCCGACGAAGAACCTCGAGTGCCTCTACAACAGCCGCACCGGCACCAACCCGACCGATCCGTTCTGCGCGGCCAACGGCTATCCGCAGGGCCCGACCTACCAGACCACGCCGCACAAGGCGTCCGCGGATGGCGGCATCGGCCTGCCGCCCTCGCAGGTGATGGTGAACTTCCTCGACAACCACGACCTGCCGCGCTTCCTGTTCGGCAAGAGCGATCCCGCGATCCTGCGCTCGGCGCTCGCCTACCTGCTGACGTGGGATGGCATCCCGTGCATCTACTACGGCACCGAGCAGCAGTTCGCGGGCGGCGTCGATCCGAAGAACCGCGAGGACATGTTCCTCGGCAACCCCCAGAAGGACTACGCACCGTTCGCGACCGATCACGAGGACTTCCAGCTCGTCAGCGGCATGATCCAGATGCGCAAGGATCACGTCGCGCTCCGCCGCGGCACGGTCAAGACCGTGTGGTCGACCACGCTCGCCGGCGCTCGCCGGGATGCCGGCATCTTCGCGTTCGAGCGCGTCGATCCGATGGAGACGGCGCTCGTCGTGCTCAACGCAAGCGACCAGACCAGCGAGTCGTGCACGCCGACCGCCGAGGGTGGCGCGTGCCTCAAGACGTCGTTTCCGCCGGGCACCACGCTCAAGGACGTGATGCCGGGCACCGACGGCAAGACGTTCAAGGTCGGCGCCGACGGCTCGGTCGCCGTGATGGTCGGCCCACGCTCCGCCCGCGTCCTGACGAAGTGAACGATCGGGCAGGCGGCTACTCGAGTCGCCACCCGTTGCGATCGTCAGCATCACCCGCCGCGACGTAGGTGCAAGTACGCGGATCCGCTGGGCGCCAGGTGGCACGCGCCATGGAGGTTCGCGGGGCATGCGCTCGCTCGCTCTGTCCCTCGTCCTGATGACCGGCTGTGCGACCGCGGGCGATCTCGGGGGCGACGTGGCGACCACCGACGCGCCGCTGGTCGGCGTCGACGGCTCGACCGACCAGGCCGACCGCAACTGCCACGTCGTGCTCCGCTCGCTCGCGCGCAACACGCAGGGGAGCTTCACCTTCGAGACCAGCGGTCCCTCCTGGGTGTGGAGCGGCGTCATCGAGATCTCGCAGGCGGCGGCCGACGAGGGGCTCGTGCCCGAGCTGATCTATCACCACGGCTCGAATGCCACGTGGCTGGCGGCGACGGTCACGCCGATCGCCGGCGACGCGACCCACTTCGTCGCGCGCCTCGATCACGACCTCGTCGGGCCTGGCATGAGCGCGACCGCGATCACGTCCGCGCGGATCGACGCCGAGCCGTTCCTGCGGATGCCGGGCGGCGGGCGGCTGTTCGATCACAACCGCAACGCGAGCGACTTCGCCAACTACGTCATGACGTATCCGGACCTGCGCGATCGCGCGCGCCGATGGCGTGTGCGGCGCGCCGGCGTCGGCGCGGCATGCGAACCTCGTGTTCGACGGCGCCCACCAGCAGCACCAGGACGGTCAGATCACCGCGGGCGGCTCGCTCACGATCCAGTACGACGTCGGTCGGCTGCCGACGTGCCGCAACTCGCAGGGCGGCCACCCGCTGTGGGATCTCACGGCGCACGTGCACTTCGAGCCAACCAACGAGATGCTCGCCGCGTCGGTGCGCGACGGCGCGGCGACGTTCGCGGTGCCGACGTCCGGGGCGACCCGCGTCGCGGTGTGGTTCGAGAACACGTCGTCGACGGGGTGCCAGGCGTGGGACTCGAACGACGGCAACAACTACGTGTTCGCCCTCGCGCACGCGCCGCAGTGGATCGGCAACGCGGCGACCCGGATCTCGCGCGACACCAGCGACCCGTGCGAGGGCGGCGTGCCCGCCGGGCAGGGCTTCTCGTTCGACACCTGGTCCCGCCAGCGCGCCGCGTTCACCAACCTGTGCTTCGACGTCTACGACCCCGGGCTGACGGATCGCGACGATCCGGATCTGTGGAAGAAGCTCGACGCGAGCATCGTCTACCGCATCGTCGGCGAGTCGACCTGGCACACCCAGGCGGCGAACGTGTCGTCGCGCCACGGCAACGACGCGCGGTTCGCGACGTCATGGCGGCCGATCGATCCGTTCCGCATGTACAACTGTCCCGTCGTCGCGCCGACGCCGAGCGTGGATCCGCAGTACATGCAGCTGAGCGTCGAGTACTACGTCGTCGTCAACGGCGCCGAGCTGCGACCGGCGGCGGGAGCCACGTTCACCGGCGTGTTCAGCGACTACCTCGCGCCGCGCTGCACGCCGTAGGATCGCGCAACGCGACGCGTCGGCGTAGCATCCGACGTCTGTGTCCGTGTCCTCCGATGCCATCATCCGTCGGCTGGTCAGCGCCCGTGCGCTGAACACCTTCGGCCGCGCGGTGATGTCCGCGACCGTGTTGTGGGAGCTCTACCAGCGCTCGCACGACGAGCTCGTGATCGGCGCGGTCGGCCTCGTGCAGGTGATCCCGGTGATCTTGCTGTTCGTCCCGGCAGGCGGGTTCGTCGATCGCTCGGATCGTCGCCGGCTCACCGCGCTCGCGGCGGGGACGACCGGCGCCGTCGGCATCGGGCTCGGCGTGTGCTCCGCGCTCCACGCGCCGATCGCGATGTTCCTCGCGCTGCTCGTCGTCCAGGGCGCGGTCAACGCGATCCACGCGCCGTCGGCGTCGTCGCTGATCCCGCTGATCATCCCGCGCGAAGATCTGATGCGCACCAACCGGATCAGCGCCTCCTTGCAGGAGCTCGCCGCGATCGTCGGGCCCGCGCTCGCCGGCCTCGCGCTGATGTTCGTCGAGCCGATCGGGGTCTACGTGGTCATCGCGATCACGGGTCTGTCGGCCGGGGTGCTGTACCGCTCGCTGCCGGAGCCGCGCGCGGTCGCCGTCGATGCCGCGGGCACCGCGGCGCGCAAGGACTGGCGCGTCGGGCTGCGGTTCATCTGGCGCTCGCCGCTGCTGC
>JAPLLF010000723.1 GCA_026387715.1 Pseudomonadota bacterium | reverse complement strand
CGCGCCGCCGGTCATGGGCTCGAGCACGCACCGCTCGCGGCGGTCGCCGCCGACGGCGATGACGACGAGGCGCTCGCCGCGGCGACCGTCGGTGCCGACTGGGTGCTCACCCCGTCGATGTCGCGTGGCATCACCTCGGCGATCTTGGTCTCGGCGCGTCGGGTCTCCGGGGCGCGCGCCTATGCGCGGGCGCTCGAGACGGCGCTGGCGCACGTGTCCGACTCCGTCGAGGTCACGGATGACGACGGCCACCTCGAGTACGTCAATCGCGCGTTCGAGCAGAAGACCGGGCAATCGATGGAGGAGTGCAGGGGAAAGACACCGGCCCAGCTGCTCCGGAGCCACGTGCACGGGGCGAGCTTCTACCAGGCCATGTGGCAGACCGTCTCCAGCAAGCAGACGTGGAACGGCAGCCTGGTGGCGAAGCGCAGCGACAACGCGCTCGTCTCCCAGGTCGCGACCGTGGTGCCGGTCCTCGGTCTCGCGGGTGAGATCGATCGCATCGTCGCGGTGAAGCAGTGGCTCCCCGACGCGCTCGACCCCGCGAGCGTCGCCACCCAGGACGCGCTGACCGAGCACGTGCGCGCGTCCATCTCCGCCGTGCTCGCCTCGGAAAAACGCTACCGAACGATGCTGGAGAGCGCGGGCGACGCGATCCTCGTCGTCGATTTCGAGAGCGGCTTCTGCCTCGAGGCGAACCCGGCGGCGCACGAGATGTTCGGCTACAACGCCGAAGAGTTCCGCAGGCTGACGGGTGGGATTCTCGCGAACCCGGACGACGCGACGTCCGTCGCAAGCATCGCCGCCCAGCTTCGTGCGACGGGCCAGGCCACGGAGCCGCGGCAGCGGTTGCAGCGAAAAACTGGCTCGCGCTTCTGGGGAGCCGTCCAGCTCACGGTGTACGAGCTGATGGGCCGCCGCCAGTACATCGCCGTCGTTCGCGACGTCACGGCCCAGGTCGAGCGCGAGCACGATCTCGAACGCACGAATCGCCAGCTCGAGGAGATGCAGCGCCAGCTCCTGCACTCGAACCGACTCGCGGCGCTCGGACACCTGGCCGCCGGCGTCGCGCACGAGATCAACAACCCGCTGCAGTTCATCCTCTCCGGGCTCGAGGAGCTCGAGCCCACGCTGCACACGGCTCCGGACGGCTTGAGGACCGCGCACGCGGACATGCGGGAGGGCGTCGCGCGCATCAAGCTCGTCACGCAGTCGCTGTTGCCGTTCGCGCGAGTCGACGCGGCGCAGGAGGCCGAGCTCGTCGACCTGCGCGAGATCGTCGAGTGGGCGTGCCGGGTGACGGCGAACGAGATCCGTCATCGCGCGCGGCTCGATCTTCGGCTCGGGGCGGTCCCGGCGATCCTCGCGCACCAGATCCGCATCGGCCAGCTCGTCACCAACCTGTTGACGAACGCGGCCGACGCGATCGAGGAGGGTTTCGCGGAGAGGAACGTCATCACGGTGAGCACCTCGTTCATCGACGAACGGGTGCGGCTGCGCGTCGAGGACACCGGATGCGGCATCCGGGAGGAGGTGCGAGACCGCATCTTCGACCCCTACTTCACGACGAAGTCGCGCGACGTGGGCACCGGGCTCGGGCTGGCCGTCTGCCAGGAGATCGTCGCGCGGGCGCAAGGAACGATCGGATTCGAGACCGAGGTCGGCAAGGGAACGGCTTTCCTCGTCACGTTCATGCCCGCCGCCGCCGGCACCACGACCCAGCAACGTCCGACCGACACCCGCCAGCACGCCGCAGGCGCTCGGGTGCTCGTCGTCGACGATGAAGTGGCGATCCTCCGGATCTTGCGCAGATACCTGCCTGACTGCGACGTGGTGACGGCGCTGGGGGGCGCGGCGGCGCTCGAGCACCTTCGCGCCGACAGCAACTTCGACGCCATCGTGTGCGACCTCATGATGCCGAACGTCGATGGCCCGATGGTGTACGCCAGCGTGCGGGCGCTCCACCCCGGCCTGGAAGCCAAGATCATCTTCTGCACGGGTGGCGCCTTCACCGATCGCGTGCGGCTCTTCCTCGGAGCCCTGCCGAACCTCGTCATCGAAAAGCCCGTGTCGGCGCAGGACGTGCGCGAAGCGGTCGCGAGCGTCTGCTCGGGGCTCGAGTAGCGCGCCGGCCCAGACGTTGCGGGCCTCGGCGGGCGCGATCAGCGGATGAACCATTCGGTTGTCATCGCGTACACTATCGCCATGCGAGCCCACGATACGTCGGCGACCGCGGACGCCGCCCAACTGGCGGTGTATCGGCGGATGTCGGGGAATCAACGGGTGACCCTCGCGTCGAACCTCTCCGAGGACGTGCGGGAGATCGCGCGGGCGGGCATCCGCGCGCGCCATCCCGACTACGACGAGGAGCACCTCCGTTTCGCGCTCTATCGGATGCTCCTCGGCGACGAGTTGTTCAGCCGAGCCTGGCCGCGAGCGCCTCGCCTCGAGCCATGAGCGCGGACTTCCTCGGACGAATCGTCGTCGCGCTCGATGCCGCGGAGGTTCCGCACATGGTGGTGGGTTCGTTCGCGAGTACGTTCCACGGCGTCCCGCGCGCCAAGACTCGCGGAGATGCCCTGGACACCCAGTACATCGAGCGCTGGGTCGGCGCCCTCGAGGTGGAAGCACAGTGGGAGCGGGTTCGCGCCTGATCCGACGCTCGGGGATGATCGATCGATGACCACCGCGAAGTCCTCCAGGCGCTGCCACCCGACGACGAGGAGCGATCAGCCGACGTGAACGTCGGCGGGCGCGACGCCGGCGAACCCGGTGTTCCACGCGACCGCGTAGCCGGTGACGTCGCGGACGACGATCCGGCTGGCGATCGCGAGGCTGTCCGGCTCGACGATCCACTCGCCGATCACGTCCTCCTCGAAGCACGTCGGCCCGACGAGCAGCACGGGCGTGCCGCCGGCGGCGGGCGGGCGCGCGACGAGCTCGACGGGGCTCCACCGCAGGTGGCAGATGCGCGACAGGTCGGCGACCGCGAGCGCGCGATCGTCGACGGTTCGCACGCTGGTCACGCGGCCGGTGGCGAACCCCGCGCCGCGCGCCACGACGCGCCCCGGCTCGATCACGAGCTCGGTCGCGCGCGGGATCGCGGCGCGCACGGTGGCGAGCACGCCCGCGAGCGCGTCGTCCGCGATGCCGTGCCACGCGCCGCCCAGGTTGACGAACCGCGGCGCGAGCTCGAGCCCCGCGAGCGCCGCCTCGATCGTCGCGACGAACCGCGCGGCCGACGTCGCGGTGACCGCGCCGTGGTGCACGTGCACGCCGACCGGCCGACCGTTCGCCGCCGCCACCATCGCCGCGATCGCCGCACCGCGCGTCGCGCCAACGTCGAGCCCGAACCGCGACCGCCGATGGCCGTTGCCGTCGAGGATCGCGCCGATCGCTGGATCGCGCCCGCCCGCCGACGCCGACAGCCGGATCGCGATCTCGGCGTGCGCCGGCGCGGCGACCACCTGCGCCACCGTCTCGCACGACACAATCACGCGCGCGGCGTCGACCTCGCGCGTCCGCCCGCTCGGATCCGCGATCGACACGATTCGCGCGCCGTGCGCCACGCGCGCCTCGCCCACCGACGCGACGTCGAACCCGTCGAACGCCGCCCGCGCGATCGCGACGACGTCGGGGTGAGGGAATGACTTGAGCGCGAACAGCGTCGTGATCCCGCTCGCGTGTGCGGCTTCGGCGATCACCCGGGCGTTCGCCTCCAGCCGCGCGCGATCGAACACCAGCGTCGGCTGCGCGCATGTCGCGACGTGGGCCGCGACGGCGTCGGGCAGCTCGTAGCGCATCGCGTGGGTATAGCGCCGATGCAGCGTCGGAGGCTCGTCGGCGAGTTCGTGTTGTACGATCTCTTCCAGTGAATACTGGACTCTTGGGGACCCCGCGCCGGGTCGCGATCGGGCAGTTGTTCGGCGGGGCGATCCTTGCGATCGCCTGCTACCTCATCCTGCGTGTCGTGCATCCGCTCGAGATGGAGCGCTCCGCTCAGCCTCCGGGCTGGCATCGTGACACCCGGGTCGGAGGATACGTCGCGATCATCCTGGCGCTCGGGATCGGTACGGGGCTCGTCTTCATGTATCGCGGTCTGATCCGGCTGATCGGCGGGGCACGGATCGACAAGCTCGACACCAGCAGGCTCACGCTTGCCGGGGCTCTCTACGCGCTGGGGTTCGCCGCGGCGCTAGGTGCTGCGCTCTATCTCGTGGTCGGCGTCCAGGGCGTCCGGCTGTTCTGAATGCGGAAGCTCGTGCTGCCGATCGTCCTGGCCTACGTGGTCGGAGCGCTCATCCTCATCTATCTGACCGCGTGGGGCCTGCCGCCGGGCTACGGCAACACGACCCTGGTGATCGAGGTGATGGCGTTCGGCGGATCGCTGCCGCTGGTCGTGATGGGCGTGCGGCGGATCGAGGATCCGTCGATCCCGATCCTCCACCAGAAGTACCGGACCAAGTACACCGTGTTCAACGGCACGCGTGTCTCGGAGGAGGTTCCGGTGGGCCTGCCGACGAAGACGTACTGGTCGCGCATCAGGGCGAGCGTGTCTTGCGGGATCGGCGTCGCGCTGTTCGTCGGGGGCGTCCTCGGAGGTCTCGCGATCGATCGGTCGAGCCCACCCGGTAAGGCCTACTTCCGGGAGCTCGAAGTTCAGCTCGAAAGATGGATCGAGGTGCGTCGCCCCACGCTGGGGGCTTGCCTCGCGACGGTGTGGACCGAAGGTAAGGTGGCGTGTGACGTCGTGTTCCGCGCGCACACGACCGCGGACGCCGTCGCCTTCGAGATGACGGGCATCGCGTGCGCCCACCCGGGCGTCGAGACGTGCGTGCGGCACGGCCTCCTCACCGGCACGCTGCGCGTGAGCGACGATCAACGCCGCACGCTCGCGATCGCGGGTGCCACGCGCGTGCGCTTCCCGTACACCGTCGCGTTCGCCGGCACCGCGACGGCGCCGATCCTCGAGAAATAGCAGGTCAGCGCGCAAACATGACGTCGCGCTCGAACCGCCTTCGAGCGCTACTCGTCGTCGGGCGGAAGCGGCTTGAGCACCGCGCCGCTCGGATCGTCGGGCGGCGACGGCGTGGGTACCGGCGCGTCGCCGGTCGGCAGCACGGGTGGCGTCGCCGTGGGGGACGCGACCCGCGCAGGCGCCGATGGCTCGTCGGGCGTCGGAGCCCCGGGGCCGCCGGAGAGGACGACGTAGAGCACCGGCACGGTGATGCCCGCCGCGAGCAGGATCGAGCCGCGCCATTTGAAGCCCAGCTTGCCCTTGATGAGCAGCAGCCCGGAGATCGCCAGGTAGACGAGAAGGATCGCGTAGACGTCGGAGATGTACTTCCACGCGGCCTTGCCGCGCGCCCGGTGCAGCCAGTTCGTGGTGCCGATGAAGAACCGCCGCGAGCGCTCCTGGATCGTGATCGTCGCGCCGATCGCGGTGACCTTCTGGCCGTTGGCGTACGTCAGCCGGAGCTCGTCGCCGGCGCGGAAGGTCTCGGTCGGCGTGCCGAGCTGGACCGCGGCGACCACGCGCGCGATCGCCGTCGCGTCGGGCGTCGCGGCATCGATCGCCGCGGGTAGCGCGACGTTGCGCTCGGTGAGCGTGTACGAGACGTCGCCCCACTCCTCGATGTGGTTCTGCGCGATCCCGCTGATCGCGTAGATCAGCGTGAAGCCGATCGACAGGTAGCCGACGTCGCGGTGGACCGCGCGCAGCCACGCGCGCCACCGCTTGCGCGCGAGCGCGCCGAGCGTCGTCCCCGGAGCGCCCGGGGCGAGCTCAGCCATACCGCTCTTGCTTCCAGGGATCCGCGTGGTTGTGATAGCCGCGCTCCTCCCAGTAGCCGGGCTCGTCGTTCTTGACGAACTTGAGGCCGGTGATCCACTTCGCGCTCTTCCAGAAGTAGAGATCCGGAATCAGGCCGCGCACCGGCGCGCCGTGCTGCAGCGCGAACGGCTTGTCGTTGACGCGATAGGTGACGAGCGCGTTGTCGGCGAACGCCTCGAGGAGCGGCACGTTCGCGGTGAACCCGTGCGCGGCCTCGAGGATGACGTAGCGGGCGGTGTCCTTGATCTTGGCGAGCTCGGCGAGCTTCTTGATCTGCACGCCCTTCCACAACCCGCCGAGCATCGACCAGCCCGTCACGCAGTGGACGTCGGCGGTCCTGGTGACCTGCGGCAGCTTCAGGAAGTTGGCGTAGTCGACCTCGAACGGCGCCGCGACCGCGCCGTGCACCTTGAGCTTCCAGGTCTTGGCCTCGCCGTCGCCCTCCTGGCCGCCCATCGGGCGGAGGAACTCGAGCACGCGCTGCCCCGGCGGCAGGCGCTTGCGCCCGTCGGGGCGATCCTCGGCGCGCGCGCTCCGGGTCAGATCGTCCGCGGCGACGCGGAGCAGCGCGCCGCCGACGGCCACGATCGTCGCGCCGACGGCGGCCGACCGGATGAACTGGCGGCGATCCCACCCCGGACGGAGCTCGGGGTGGCGATCGAAGTCGGGGGGCTTGGTCATGGATGCGGCCTGGCTTTGATACGGGTGAGCGTACCGATGGTTACGAGGCACCATGCGATCTGGCTTGCCGCACGGCGAGCCAGATCGAGATCTCGTTGAGTTCCAGCCAGTTGACTACGCGCGACCGAACACGGGCACGAGCGCCCCCGAGGTCAGCGTGTTGGTCGGCGACGCGAGGTAGGCGATCGCCTCGCCGAGCTCGGCCGGCTTGGGCCAGGTCGCGAAGTCAGCCGTCGGCATGGCCGCGCGGTTGCCCGGCGTGTCGATGATCGACGGCAGCACCGCGTTGACCAGGATGCGGTCGCCGGCGAGCTCCGCGGCGAGGCACTGCGTGAGCGACGCGACGCCCGCCTTGGCGGTCGTGTACGCGATCATGCCGCCCGTCGGCTGCACGACCGGCCGCGCCGCGACGTTGACGATGCGCCCACCCTGCCCGGTCGCGCGGATCGCGCGCACCGCCATGGTGCGCGACGCCCTCGAGCGCCTCAAGCCCACCACTGCTGCTCGAAGTCGGCGAGCGACGTGTCGACGAGCTTGCGCATCGCGAAGCCACCGACGAGGTGGATCGACGCCCACAGGGGGCCGACCTTGGCGTAGAACGCGACGACCTGCGCCTCGTCGTCGAGCTTGACCTCGTCGATCGTCGGCGTCACGAGCGTCGCGCCCCGCGCGCGCAGCACCTCGAGTACGCCAGCGCCGAGGCCGCCGCCCGCGCCGGTGACGACGATCGTCTTGCCGTCGAGATCGCGCGGCGTCGCGCTCAAAAGATCACGCCGCCGCAGGCGGTCTGGAACGTGGCGAGCGCCTGCATCAGGCCGGTCGTCAGATTACCCTCGCAGATCGACGAGAACGTCGCCTGCGTGGTGCCGTTGGCGTTCGCGAGCATCACGAACTCCTTGAGGCGCGTCGCGTCGACGGCGTCGCCGAAGCTCGAGGTGCAGTCGCCGTCGCCGGCGATCGCGGCCGCGGCCCAGCGCGTGCGGTTGCCCTTGAGCGTGTCGAGGAAGGCCACCTCGTCGGCGGCGTTGAAGTTGGTCGGCGAGCTGCCGGTGGCGCTCATCGTGAAGTTGTTCTGCGTCGTCGACGAGTCGTTCTCGTCGGTGATCATCACGATCGCGAGCAGCGCGTCGGGGCGGACGAAGCCGGCGTTGGTGTCCGCCGCGCGCTCCGACAGCGCGTACTTCGCCATCAGCAGCGGCATCTCGATGCCCGGGCCGTTGGTGCCGACGTTGGCGCGGCAGCCCAGGCTCGACGCCATCGACGGATCCGACGAGTCGAGCCAGCGCGAGGCACCGCCGCAGTTGTTGCGGAACGCGCCGTTGTCGCCGTCCTCGTGCGAGGGGATCGACGTGCCACCGAGCGAGATCGTGTAGTCGATCGTGCGGCCGGTCGTCGTGATGCCGATCCGGAAGTCGACCTTCTTGCCGTCCGCGTTGGTGTAGTTCTGGAGCAGCGTCGCGAACATCGGGAAGTTCGTGGCGAGGTTGGACTGCTCCTCGGCCATCGAGCCGGAGTCGTCGACGACGAACACGATGTCCATCTTCTCGCACTGGCTCGCCGTGCCGACCACGGGTCCGGCGTCGGGCGTCGGGTTCACGGTGTCGTCACCTGGGCCGGTGGCGCCGTCGCGCATGTCGGGACCGCAGGCCGCGGTCAAGATCGAGAGCAGTGCCAGCGAAAGCGTCGTCGTCGTCGTCATGAGAATTCCCCCGGTTCGAACCGTATTCGGCCGGACACTTACACGGGCCTCGCGCGGATCGAAAGCGAAATCGCGATCGAATCCGTAGCGAGTGCGCGAGCTTGCGCAACTCGTGAGCGCCGATGACCTTCAAGTGCATCGCCGCCGCAGACCACCGGATGGGTATACGGTCGGGCATGGGCGCTCAATGGAAGATGCGCGGCAAGCTCATCAACGCCGCGGCACGCAGCAAGGTGTTCACCAAGCTCCAGAAGGAGATCTTGATGGCGGCGCGCGGCGGCGCCGATCCGAACATGAACGCGCGGCTCCGCGCCGCGGTCGAGGCGGCGAAGAAGGGCTCGCTGCCCCGCGACAACATCGAGCGCGCGATCATGAAGGGCGCGGGCATCGCCGACGACAGCGTGCAGTACGAGCTGGTCACCTACGAGGGCTTCGCGCCGCACCGCGTGCCGATCGTCGTCGAGTGCCTGACCGACAACCGGAACCGCACGACCAACAGCATCCGCGTGCTGTTCCGGAAGGGCCAGCTCGCCGCGACCGGCGCGGTGACGTGGGACTTCGCGCACGTCGGGCTGGTCGACGCGACCGGCCCCGGCGCGGACGTCGACGTCGAAGAAGCCGCGATCGAGTCGGGCGCCCAGGACTTCGAGCCCGACGACGAGCACGGCACGCGGTTCTACACCGAGCCGGCGGATCTCGACGCGGTCAGCAAGGCGCTGTCGGCGCGCGGCTGGACGGTCGCGACCATGCGGCTCGGCTGGCGCGCGAAGAACCCGGTGACGATCCCCGCCGCGGACCGGCCCGAGGTCGAGGCGTTCCTCGCCGCGATCGACGACGACGACGACGTCCAGCACATCTACGTCGGGCTCGCGGACTGAGCCGCCGTCCTCGATCACCCTGCCGTGAATCCTCACCCCGCTGATCTGGAACGCGATCGTTGACGCGTTTGACGTCGACGTCGACTCCTGCGTTGACGCCTTGAACGGCGACGTTGAGCTTGCCCCCTCCGTTGTCGTCGACCGCCGGCACACGCCAGCGTCGACGGTGGGGTCAAACGCAACGTCGCCGTCGAACGCGTCGACGGTGAGGACAACGTCAACGACGTCGACGTCGACGACCGCCTCACGTGGGTACTAGAACGAGCCCTGGATGCCGAGGCCCTTCTGGGTCTCGCTCACCACCGGGACGATCGAGACGGGCGACGCGTGGAGCGACGAGATCAACACGCCGAGCGACGCGCCGACGAGCGCTCCTCCCGTGGCGTCCGTGATGAAGTGCTTGCCCGCGAGGACGCGCGACACGGCGACGAACGTGCTCGCCCCGAGCCCGACGCCCAGCACCGCGTACTGCAGCCGGGAGTTGGGATGGAGCCGGCGCGCGGCGATGAAGGTCGAGGTCGCGATCGCGAACGACACCGCGGCATGGCTGCTGAGGAACGAGTTGCCGGCATCGGTGCTGTTGCGGTCGCTCAGGGGCGCCGTCTCGCCGTACAGGAACGGCCGCGGCCGGCCCGCGGCGAGCGTCATGATCGAGACCGCGGCCGTCGCGCTCAGCGCGGCCTCGCCGATCACCACCGCGTCGTTGAGCGCCGCGAGCGGCCCCTCATCCGCGACCAGGATCCCGAGGGCACCCACGCCGAGCGCCGCGAGGGTGAGGTTCGAGGACGTCACCCAGCCTGGGCTCCAGTACCCCGCGGTGGTTCGATCGAGCGCGTTGAGCTCGCTGCGGTCACAGAGCGGCGCGCAGTACGCCTTCTGGGTCCGGATCGCGCGGGCGCTGATGAACACGAGCCCGACGGTGAGCACCGGGAGATCGATCTCCAGGTAGAGCTGGAACGCGGGCCGCGTGGCCTTCCCCGGAGGCAGCAAGATCGGGGTGAGCGCCGCGGCCTTCGCCGTGTCCTTCGCGGCCTCCACCTTGGTCGGGGCCGCACCCGGCTCGGGCGTCGCGATCGGCGCCGGCGAAGGGACCGGCGCGGGCGCACCTGCCACGGGCGGATCCCCGGCCGCCGGCGGCGCCGGATCTGACCACGCGGGTGTCGCCATGCACAGCAGGAGCGCTGCCGTCGAGACCCGGATTCGATGCGAAGCCGCCATGTCTGCCCTCAGTTCCTGAAGTGAGCGCGTCGAAGAACGCACCTCCTATGTACACGCTGCACGCGCGCACTCCGAGTGAGCCGCGCGGCAAGATGCGCGAACGGTCGCGCAAGCCGTGCGTTCCCGCTCGGGCAAGTTCCTGCAGATCCTGGCGCTGAAGGTGCAACGACCGAGGCCATGAGCCTCGTGGTTGCACCCAAACGTATCTCGGCATGGCTGGTCCTCGGGACCTCGCTGCTCCTCACGACCTCGGCTCGACCGGCGCAGGCCTGGGGAGTCGGCAGCCAGCTCGACGAGACCGGCTGCCACGAGTCGATCACGGCCACGGCCCTGCGCGACGTGCGCGCCACGACCGCCACCGCGCCCACGCTGACGCCCAGCCGGGACGAGGCCGCGCTGATCGCCGATGTCCTGTTCAAGCCACCCGCGGACTTCGTGCACGACCTCGCGGGCATGACCCTGCTCCTCGGCGTCCGCGACAACGACCTCAAGGGCATCAACCCGCTGTCGTCGCTCGACCTGATCCAGGTGCACGGCAGTCCCACCACGCAGGACGAGCACTGCATTCGCGCCAGCGCGGATGACGACGCCGCCGGCAATCAAGCGGCCCTCACGGCCTGTACCACCTACATCATCAAGACCGCGACCGCGGCGCTCGATGGCCTCGATGCGCAGGGCAAGGTCGATCCGACGCAGCGCGAGCCGTTCACGCTCTTCGTCGGGATCCGCGGCGAGATCAAGCCGCGGTTGCCGCTGTTCTACCTGCGCATCGGCGCGGCGATGCACGCCCTCGAGGATGGCTTCCCTCACACGTATCGGACCGCGGACGGCCTGAAGGTCACGGTGGTCCTCAACTGGATCGATCTGATCAACGGCACCTACGACGAGGGGCGCGACGGCCCGGGCCACCGCGCCGAGCTCGACCGTTGCCGGGACCAGGATCCGACCATCCAGCGCGACTACGACCTCGCCGTCCTGGCCGCGACCGAGCTGCTGCGTGCCGCGCTCGATCCGACGCTGAGTCGCGCGCAGAAGATCGAACAGTTCGGCGTCGTCACGGCGAAGTACCTCACGTTTGCGCCGGGCTGCACGCTCGCGAACAACTGGTGCGATGCCCCCGAGGCGGCGGTGACCAACTCGATCACCGGCTGCAGCGCGTCCGGTGCGCTGGACGCCACGACGCTGCTGAGCGTGCTGGCCATCCTCGGCGCGATCGGCTGGCGTCGTCGGCGCGTCCACGGCGCGACGATCGGCGCGGTGCTGCTCGTCGCCACGGTGTTCGCCGGCCAGGCCCGGGCCGATGACCCGGTCGCACCGCCCGCACCCGTCGATACGCGGCCGGCCGTCCCGATCCCGGCGGCCGATCCGGCGCCTCGCAACGGCAAGGAGCCAGGTCGCGACGAGAAGACGCCGACGGTCACGGAGGTAGCCGCGGTCCGGGCCGACAAGCAGCTCGGCAACCCGTGGGGCTTCACCACCTCGGTCGGTGGCGCGATCGACCGGCCCGCGCTCGTCGCGACGGTCGGCCTGCGCTATCGGCTCAGCGAGAAGTGGATCGTCGGCGCCGACGCCGACTGGAATCCCTGGATCACGACCGCGCCGATGAACCTGCGCGCCGGCGTGGCGACCCTGGCGGGCACCGTGATCCGCCGGTTCCCGATGGCGTTCGACCGGGTCAACTTGCGGACCTCCCTCCATCTCGGGATCTCGACGCTGCTGTTCGACGTCTACGGTGCGCCGAAGTACAGCGTCGGCCCCTACCTCGCGATCAGCCCGCTCGGGATCGACTACGACCTCGGCCACGCGGTCCGGATCGTGTGGGACCCGATGGTGATGGCGCTGCCGATGCCCCTCGTCGGCCAGCTGCCGCTCTACTACGAGCAGTTCCGCTTCATGCTCGGCATCCAGATCGGCGGCTGAGTCGAAATCGAAAACGAAATCGAAATCGACAACGAAAACGACGACAGCGGGTCTTCGTTTGGGTTTCCGATGGCGTTTACGTTTACGAGGATTCCGCTCCTGCTAGATGCTGCTAGATGCCCCAGCTGAGCAGCACGCCGTAGCGCGTCGACCCGGCGTCGCGCTCCCACACGACCTCGGCCTGCTGCGGCAGGAAGATCAGGCCGCCGGTGTTCACCTGCGTGACGCGCTCGATCCAGTTGCCACCCAGCGAGGCCCGCAGGCCGACATCGCCGGCGCGCGACACGCCCGGCACGGCGTCGAGCATCAGCCGCGGATCGAGCGCCACGCGCAGGGTCGACACGCTCGCGAACACGCGCGAGTCGACGTGCCCCCCGTCGCCGGCGACGAACCGCAGGCCGAGCTGGAGCTCGGGGCCGTAACTCTGGTAGCCGAGCGCGAGGCCCGCGCCGAGCGCGCGCGGATCGTCGACGACGAGCCGCCCGCTGCCGACGAGCGCGCCGATCGTGACGTTCGGGCGCACGGCGCCATCGCCGAACGACCGCCCGACGGCGAGCCGCCCCCGGAAGCCGACGCCGAGCACGCCCTCGCCGCCGGTGAGCTC
>JAPLLF010000525.1 GCA_026387715.1 Pseudomonadota bacterium | reverse complement strand
CCAGGGCCGCATCACCTGGCCCGATCTGTACCCGCCGAACGAGCTGGGCGGCATGGAGGCGGGCGCCGCGGCGGACGCCAAGGCCGGCGCCGTCACCGATGGCAGCCAGGTCGACACGTCGCAGATCCAGGCCTACCAGGTCCGCGAGTTCGTCGAGGCGCTGGCCGGCTTGCGCGCGGACCTCAAGTCCGCGTCGACGAGCACGGCCGCGTCGATGCGGCAGGCGGTGCTCGGGCCGGTGAGCCCGCTCGCGCTCGCCCGCCACGTGGCCGACGCCGTCGATCACGCCACGAGGTCACCGACCGCCGGTGGGTTCCAGCTCGTCGAGATCGCCGCGTGCCTCGACGAGGCAGTGCGGCTCCCCGTCACGGGCGACGCCGTGCAGTGGGCGGACGTGCTCGGCCAGGCGCGCACCACCGTCGGCGCGCTCCTCGCGCGGGTGCAGGACGCGCATCCCGCCGCGTTTCCACCCGACGGCCCGTTCCGATCGTTCCAGCGTTCACTCACGGCATTTCACGGGGAGGGTCGCTGATGATCAGGTCCACGCAGTTCGAGCTCGGCCGCGACAAGACGCGGATGAAGAACCCCAAGGACGCCGAGCGGCAGCACGCCACGGTCGACGCGCTGCTCGACCGCCTGTTCACCGAGGATCCGCTCCGGCGCAAGGAGATCCAGATCGTCGCCGACGAGGTCGGCATGGGGAAGACGTTCGTCGCGCTCGGCGCCGCGTACTCGCTGCTGGCGTCGATGAAGGACAAGGAGCAGTCCCACCCCGATCTCGTCGACTGCTACACGAAGGTCCTCATCATCACGCCCGCGAACGGCGGGCTGTTCTCGAAGTGGATGCGCGAGGTCGGTGAGTTCGTGAAGCGGTGCGTGAAGCCCGAGCACGCGCCCGCCGCGCAGACGTGGTTCGCCGCCGACCCGATCAAGAACTGGGATGAGCTCCCCGCCAAGCTGCGCCGACCGGGCGCGGGCCGCGCGATCCTCGTCGGGCAGATGTCGCTGTTCAGCGGCGGCAAGCTGCGCAACTACGATCTGAAGTGCCGCTACATGCTCGGCCTCGTGTTCACCCACTGGGGCACGCGCTTCAAGAACGACGAGCGCGAGCGCCTCCTCAAGGGCGCGCCCGGTTGGCCGCAGTCCTCGGGGGACCTGACCAACCTCACCGATGAAGATCGGACGTTGATCCCGCTCGGCGACGTGGAGCTCAACGCCGGAATCGACGACTACGATCTGCGCGGCGATCTCGAGGATCTGCTGCAGGCATGTCGCGACATCGCCCAGCCCTACACGCGTGATCGCAACGAGCTGTTCGAGAAGGTCCGGAAGGGCGTGATGGAGGTCTACGCCCACGCCACCTGGTACGCGATCCGTCGAGCCATCCCGCTGGTCATCATCGACGAGGCTCACCACTGGAAGAACGGCCCGTCCACGGGCAGCTTCGGCTTCGAGCGGTTCGCCGACAACATCGCCAGCAAGACCCGCCGCGCGGTGCTCCTGACCGCGACGCCGTTCCAGCTCCGCCCGCAGGAGATGCTCGAGCTGTTCCGGATCGGCGATCGGCTCTCGACCTCGCCGACCGAGGCCGACGCCTCGGAGCGACGGGCCGCGCTCGTTCGTCACCGGACCGAGGTCCTCGAGCCGGTGCTGCGCAACTCGAAGCTGGCGAGCCAGGAGTTCGCGACCGGCTGGCACCGGATCCCGCGTCGGATCGCGTCGACCGATCTCGGCTCCGCGTGGTCGACACCGTCGATCGCGGCCGCCCGCGCGCTGCTCCGCGACCACGCCGCCGAGCCTGGCGTCGTCAACGACCTGCGGGTCCGGTCGATCATCGCCAACGCGGTCATGCACCTCGACCCCAGCCTGCGCGAGGCCATCCGGCTCGCGCTGCGGCTGTACGTCGCCAACACAGACCTCTCGAGCGAGCTCGCGACCGTGGTCATCCGGCATCGCCGCCACACCCAGCATCGCGCGTTCCTCGTCGGAGCCGAGTACGAGGCCGGGATCGCCGCGTCGATGGGTCGGCAGGACCGCAACGTCCTCCATGGCGCCCCCGGCATGGATGTCCAGGGGCCCGGCGAGCTCCCCCACTACCTCCTGATGCGCGCCGTGTCGGAGATGAAGCAAGGCAAGGGGCGCAGCTCGCTCGGCACCGCGCTGACCGGCTGCTACTCGACGCTGCTGCACAGCTCCGAGGGCAAGAAGGTCACGACCGCGCTCACCGCCGAGTCGCTCGGCGGCGTGTACCTCAACGCACTGCGCGCGGCGGTCGGGCCGGAGAACGATCCTGACCACCCGAAGGTCCGCCGCGTCGTCGACGCCGTGCTCGCCGCGTGGGCGCGCGGCGAGAAGACGCTCGTGTTCTGCTTCCGCGTGAATACCGCGAAGCGCCTGCAGGAGATCATCGATAAGCGGATGCGGGCCGATCTAGATGCCCGGCAGGAGAAATGCCTCGGCGGGCCCGCCGCGCTCAAGGCGCTCAAGGGCCGCATCACGCGGCGGGACGGCGATCTCGTCGGCCTCGCGCTCGACCGCGTGCTGTGGTCGTTCTACTGGGCGAGAGACCGCCTGTCCGAGGACCTCATCG
Source organism: Pseudomonadota bacterium (assembly GCA_026387715.1). GTDB lineage: Bacteria > Myxococcota_A > Polyangia > Haliangiales > Haliangiaceae > JABFXX01. Next base: position 4,398 of record JAPLLF010000525.1, on the reverse strand, counting down.
ATGACGAACTGGCGCTGACGGATGCTGACCTCGCGGTCGTCGCCGAGGTCGCACTCCGCCACGAGATCGACATCCTCGCCGAGCGGCCCGATCGGGTGTTCATCCATCGCGCGGTCGAACACGCCCTCGCGGTGCGCCTCCAGCACAACCCCGAGGTCGCGCGCCTCCTCGAGGACGTCCTGCCCGACATCGCGAATCGCTCCTGGGTGAGCCACCCCTACGGGCTCATCCCCAACGACGAGCCCGACGATGGCGAGGACGAGGCCGACCCCTCGATCGACGAGCGCGGCGTACACGCGATCTACCCCGAGGTCGTCAAACGACCCACGCCGCAGGACATCCAGGCGCTCACCAAGAAGCTCCTCGAGCGCCGCGCGCGGCTCGAGAGCCAGGATCGCACGGCGATCTTCGACGGCTACGAGCGCGCACCGAGCCTGTGGTTCGGCCAGGACCCCACGCAACTCGATGGCCACGCACATCAGTTCGTCGTGCGGCCACTGCACCAGCACCTGCGCACCCTGACCATCGGCGACGAGCTCGACTGGAACAGTCGCCGCCTTGCGTTCCAGGCGCTGCGCCGCATCGTGCTGCGCGACTCCGTGTTGCTGCGGCTGCTCCCCGACCGCGGCGATCGCGTGGAGGGCGGCTGGGGGACCATGCTCGCCGAGCAGTTCTACGAGCCCCTCCCCGGCCAGAGCGAGAGCCTGGCGGCGCGCGCCGCCGTGTTCGTCGAGGATCTCGCCTCGGCGAGCGGGAGGATCGGCGACGAGAACGACGCACGCAACGATCTCTTCGAGGCCACCAAGCTGCGCGACGACAGCTTCGTCGCGCTCGCCAGCGGTGACACCGAGCCCACCCGCCGCAACCGCGTGTTCGCGGGCTTCAACACGCCGCTGCTCCCCGAGGTGCTGATCTGCACGTCGGTCGGTCAGGAGGGCATCGACCTGCACCGGCACTGCCGACACGTCGTCCACTACGATCTCGCGTGGAACCCCGCCGTCCTCGAGCAGCGCACCGGCCGCACCTACCGCATCGGCAGCATGACGTTTCGCGAGCGCAAGGAGGTCAGCTCCGGCGGCCCGTACCTCGAGGTCGGCGTGCCCTTCCTGGCCGGCACCTACGACGAGCGCATGTACGAGGAGCTGCGGTTGCGCGCGCAGACCTTCGAGGTGCTGACGGGTGGCGATCTGTCCACGGATAGCAACCCGGATGGCCACGACGACGTCGACGACGCCGAAGGAGCCTCGGCGGACACGCCGATGGTCGCGCTGCCCGAGGCGATGCTCGCGGAGCTCCGCGTACGACTGCACGTCTGGGAAGCCGCGACGTGAGCACGGGCCGCGCTGCGACCACCGCGCATCGATCTCGAACCGCTGCGTGATCGCCGCCATCGCCCGATCACCGTGGTGCATCGCCTGACCGGCCAGGTCGTTGGCGCCAGTTCGCGCCAGTTCGCGCCAGTTCGCGCCATCAGATCCTCAAGTATTTGTTTTTACTAATACGATTGTGGCGCGATCGGGCGAATCGCGCCACAATGCTACGTGGCCCGAACGGTCGGTCCAGACATCGAGGAAGCGATCATGCGTGTGCTGGCAACGCACACCGATGGCGCCACCATCGAACAACTCCTCACGAACACCGGGGTGCCGCGCCGGACCCTCCAGCGCCGGCTCGCCGCGCTCGTCGCCAGCGCACGCGTTCATGCGATCGGACGTGGCAAGCGACGTCACTACCAGCTCGTCACGCCCACGGCGGACACGGTCGATGAGCTATCCGTATCGCCGACCGGCCGACAGATCCGAGCGCTGATCCGGCGCCCGCTGAGCCAGCGCACACCGATCGGCTACGTCGCGGGCTTCCTCGAAGGCTATCGCCCGAATCTCGACTCCTACCTCGACGCGGCCCTGCGCGCCCGCTTGCACACCCTCGGGCGCGCGCCCGGGGGCGAGCGCCCCGCGGGGACCTACGCGCGGCAAGTGCTCGGCCGCTTGCTCGTCGACCTGTCCTGGGCCTCGAGCCGCCTCGAGGGCAACACGTACACCCGCCTCGACACCCAGAACCTGATCGAGCTCGGCCGGAGCGCACCTGGCAAGGACCAGCGCGAGGCTCAGATGATCCTCAACCACAAGGCCGCGATCGAGATGCTCGTCGAAGGCGCCGACGAGATCCGGTTCGATCGCTACACGATCTGCAACCTCCACGCGCTGCTCGCCGACAACCTGCTCGCAGACCCCACGGCGACCGGGCGCCTCCGCAAGATCGAGGTCGCGATCTCCGGAACCGTCTACCTGCCGCTCGCGATCCCGCAGCAGCTCGAGCAACGGTTCGATCAGGTCCTCGCGACGGCCACCGCGATCGCCGATCCGTTCGAGCAGGCGTTCTTCGCTATGGTCCACCTGCCGTATCTCCAGCCGTTCGAGGACGTGAACAAGCGCGTGTCGCGCCTGGCCGCGAACATCCCCTTCATCAAGCACAACCTCGCCCCGCTCTCGTTCGTCGACGTGCCGGAGCGCGATTACATCGACGGGCTGCTCGGCGTCTACGAACTGCAACGGGTTGAGCTCCTGCGCGATGTCTTCGCGTGGGCGTACGAGCGCTCGTGCCAACGCTACACCGTCGTCCGCGACGCCCTCCCCCAACCGGACCCACTACGCCTGCGCAACCGCCCGCAGTTGACGGAGGTTGTGAGCGCGATCGTCCGCGACGACCTCGCGATCGACGACGCCAAGATCCGGGCGCTCGCCACCCCCATCGTCGATCCCGCGGATCTCGAGACGTTCGTCGCGATGGCGATCAGCGAGTTGAGCAACCTCCACGAGGGCAACCTCGCGCGTTACCGCCTGCGCCCGAGCGAGTTTCGTCGCTGGCGCGGGCGAACGCTCCGGATCCCCTGACCACCGTTCGTCGGGTCACTGCGGGCGCTGGCCGCCATCATGGACTCTCCGTACGAGCTCACCGCGCGTGATCTCGTCCGCGGCCAGGTGACACTGCTTGTACTTCTCACCACTGCCGCACCTGCACGGCTGGTTACGTCCCGGGCGCGCGCCACGATCGAACGCCGCGAGCTCCACGCGCGCGACCTCGGCATCGGCGCTCGCGCGCGCTTGCCTGCTAGCCTCGGCATCGGCGATCCCCTGCTCCACCCGCGCGATGACCGCGCGCGCCTCGTCACCGATCGCCGCGCCCAGCTCCTCGAGCACGTCGACCGCCTCGAGCGCATCGTTCAGACGCTCCGATCCCGCAGCGAGCGCCGCGGCGAGCGCCTCCCGCGCGATCGGGATCGCCGCCTCGCCCTGCCACCGAAGTTGAGGGATCCACCGGCCGGGATCGCGCCCGACCTGCTCGGCGACGAGGGCGAGCACGCGTGAATTCGCGATCCGGAGATCCGCGAGGGCGAACACGACGCGCGCACGCTCGTCCTCGTTCGCCGCCGAGGGGAGCACGGCGAGGAGCGCGGCGAGCGCAGGTTCGCGGATCCCGTTGAGCACGTGCACGACCTCGTCGAAGAGCTCGGGATCGACCTCCGGATCGGCCCAGCACACCGCCGACGCGAGCGCGGCGGCCGCGGCGGGATCGTGGGTCGCGGCGAGCAGCCGGGCTGCGCGCCTGCGTCGGCTCACGTCGGCGCCAGGCTCCAGCACGGTCGCCGCGAGCTGCGCGACCACGCGTCCGCCGAGGGCATGGACGCGGTCCAGATCGTCCGCGACGAGCTCCTTGCGCCGTGCGAGCAGCGTCTCGACGGTGGCCGCCGGATCGGCGAGATCTTGCGACCACGTCTTGAGGCGGCGCGCAACGCCCCGCATCTCGGCGTAGCGCCGCTGCAACGCGCTGCACTGCGTGTCGACGAGACGCTCGACGTACGCCAGCGCGCCAGCCGTGCATCGGACGATGCGGACCTCGCCCCGGCCGCTCAAGCGCAAGGTGGCATCCCCGAGCGGGCCTCCCGTGCTCGACTGCACGCTCACCACGATGTCCTGGCACGAGCACGACGGCTCGACGCAGTACGAGTCGATGATCCACGCCGGACGATCTCCAGGCTGGACCAGGAGATCCCAGTCATGCGGAAACAGCTCGAAGTGCGCGACCATCTCGCTTGGCTTCCGCGTGGACCAGGCGAAGCGCTGCCAGGTGCGGCGATCGTGACTCGCGCGCAACCGCTCGAAGCGCGAGACCAGGCGGTCCCCGGCCTCGCCAGCTAGCTCACCTCGGAGCCAGGCTTCGTCGACGGGGGCGGCGAGCCAGCCGGCGGGATCCGCGAGCCCGCGAAGCTCGCGCGTGGGCACGTCGAAGTGGATCGCCACCGGCTCGAGATCCTCGACGGAGTCTCCCCGATCGATCACCGCCCGTGGATACAGCGCGAGCTCCACCTCCGTGCACGGGCAGCCCCGAACCCCGCAC
>JAPLLF010000859.1 GCA_026387715.1 Pseudomonadota bacterium | reverse complement strand
CTCGCGCTCGTCGCGCGCTCCTCGACGATGAGCGTCGTCGACGCCGCGCCGCCGGAGCCTCGGCCGCTCGGAGACGTGCAGGTCGGGGACAGCGTCACGCGGATCGGCGTCGACGAGCGCGGCCCGATCACGATCTGCGTGTTGCCCGGCGCGGTCGCGCTTCCAGACGAGGTCGCCTTTCACCTGACGCCCGGTCCCGACACCATGCGGCCGGCCTGCGTGTCGGTGACCATGCCGAGCGATGGCGTGATCATCCAGCGCTGATACGCTGGCGGCATGTGCTGCTTCTCGCGCGCCGTGCGCGCCGTCTCGTCGACGCAGATCTTCGCGCGGCAGCTCGCGCACGATCGCCAGGCGCTCGTCTACGCGATGACCGTCGAGCTCGACGAGCCGGTCGCGATGGTGCTGCCGGTGCCGGTCGTTCCCGGGGGCGGCGACGACGCGCTCGCGTTCGTCGATCTGTCCGGCTATCCGACGTTCTTCGCGGACCTCGACGCGGCGTTCCCCGATCCGCCACGCGCGCGGCTCGGTGGCATGCAGGCAGCGCGGGGCGGGGCGCGCCAGGTGCTCGCGGTACACGCCGTCGGCGCGTTCGTGGCGTCGTACGTGCCGAGCCCGGCGGACTTCGATCGACTCGATCCGCGGTTCCGGATGCCGAGCGGCGTGTTCGCGGCACACCCCGCGTACGCGGACTGGGGCTTCGCGGTGTTCCAGCTCGCGCCGAAGGCGGCGCCCGCGGCGCCTCCGCGTCGGTGGTTTCGCAAGCCCGCGCCGGTCGACGCGGACCCCGCACAGACCGTGCACCCGATGGCGTTCGTGTTCCCGTCGCGCCGCCCGCGCGCGCTGTACTTCCCGACGCTGCACGTCCACGACGGCGCGCACGTGCCCGCGACCGCCCGTTACGACCACACGCTGTTCTGCCAGAGCGACGACGACGTCCTCACGCGCACGTTCGCGTGGCGCGCGTCGGCCCGAACGCTGGGCACGTCCGTCGACACCCGGCGCGCGGGCGAGCTCGTCGCGGGCGACGGCCGCGTGTATCGCACGCAGCTGTTCGGCGATCAGCCGAACGTCGATCACTGGTTCGAGTCGCCGACGTGCGATCCGGCGAGCCTCGAGATCCGGCACGCGCGGTTCGCCTGTGACCTCGCGGCGACGGCGGCGTACGCGACGACGACCACCGACAACCGCGCCGTGACCGCGCGCACGCGGCTCGACGCGCTGTCGGCGCACCTGCGGCGCGGGCTCGCGGCGCTCGTCGACGCGCGCGGCGATGCGTGGCACCTCGGGGTGTTGCCCGCGAACGGCGATGCGGTCCCGACGATCCACCTGTCGAGCTGGACGCCCCACGTGTTCACGACGACGGGCGTGGTGCGCATCGAGCCCGGCACGCCCGGGCCGTTCCTGATCCAGGTGCCGGGCGAGGCGGAGGCCGTCGAGCCGCAGAACGTTCGCTTCGTGTTCGATCGGGCACCCTCGCGCGAGCAGATCCTCGAGATCCGCGACGCGATCAGCCAGCTCCTCGCCGACTTCGCGCCTTCGACGTAGGCGCGGACGGATCTGGACGGGACCACGTGGGCCTCGCTACCATGGGGTCATTCGAACTCCGGCAATCGCGGTGCTCCTCGGTGTTCCGTGAACGGCCCGATCCG
>JAPLLF010000838.1 GCA_026387715.1 Pseudomonadota bacterium | reverse complement strand
GGGGTGCGGCATGATCGCGGTGATCCGGCCGTCGGGCGTGGTCACCGCGGCGATGCCCGCGGGCGAGCCGTTCGGGTTCGCCGGATAGGTGGTCGCCACGCGGCCCGTGCCGTCGACGAAGCGCGCCGCGACGAGCCCCGCGCTCGCGAGCGCCGCGACGTCGGAGGACGAGAGCTCTGCCCGGCCCTCGCCGTGCGCGTTGGCGATCGGCAGCCGCGAGCCCGCCATGCCGGTGAAGAAGATCGATGGGCTCGCGGCGAGCTCGACGAGCACGACGCGCGCCTCGAATTGATCGGAGCGATTGCGCACGAACCGCGGCCAGTGCGTCGTACCCGGCAGCCGATCGGCGAGATCGGCCACCATCTGGCAGCCGTTGCACACGCCCAGGAGGAAGGTCTGGGGCCGCGCCACGAGCGCGGCGAGCGCGTCGCGGGCACGCGCGTTGTATCGGAACGTGGCGGCCCATCCGCGACCCGCGCCGAGCACGTCGCCGAACGAGAAGCCGCCACAGGCGACGACGCCGGCACAGTCGGCGAGGTCGACGCGCCCCTCGGCGAGATCGGTCATGTGGACGTCGATCGCGTCGAAGCCCGCGCGCGTGAACGCCGCGGCCATCTCGATCTGACCATTGACGCCCTGCTCGCGCACGATCGCGACGCGCGGTCGCGTGCCGACGATCGCCGGAGCCCCGATCGAAACGATCGGATCGATCGCGAAGGTCACCTTCGCGGTGAGGCCGGTCGACGTCGGATCGAGCCGCGCGGCGTGCTCCTCGTGCGCGCACGCCTCGTCGTCCCGCCGCGCGGCCATGCGGTGGGTGACGTCGGACCAGCGACCACGGAGCGTGCGGCGATCCGCGTCGACGACGAGCACGCCCCCGTGGGTGATGCGGATGCGATCCCCGGGACGCGCGTGGCCGATCGCGTGGACGTGGTTCGCGAGCCCCGCCGCGGCGAACGCCGCGCGCACCGCGGCGACGTTCGCGGATGGCACCTCGAGGATGGCCCCGAGCTCCTCGGAGAACAGCGCCGCGAACGGATCGCGATGCGTGGCGGTGACGTCGAGCTCGAGCCCGAGCCCCGACGCGAACGCCATCTCCAGCGCGGTGACGACGAGGCCACCGTCGGAGCGATCGTGATAGGCGGTCAGGGTCTCGGCGGCCACGAGGCGCTGCATCGCGGTCGCGAAGCCCGCGAGCCGCGAGGGCTCGTCGAGATCCGGCGGATCGCCGCCGAGCTGCGCGTAGACCTGCGCGAGGCACGACCCGCCGAGCCGACCGCGGCCGCCGCCGAGGTCGACGAGCAGCAGCTCGTGCCCCTCGCCCCGCAGCTCGGGCGTCAGGTTCTTGCGGACGTCGTCGACGGGACCGAACGCGGTGGCGATCAGCGTCACCGGCGAGACGATCATGGCAGGCTGCGCCGACGCATCGGTGGGCACCGAGACGGTGGTCGTCGAACCGCCAGGGAGCTTCGCCGCGAGCCGCTCGGTCGACGCGATCGCGCGATCGATCAGCATGCCGACGGCATCGGTCGCGAGCTCCGTCGGCGCGAGCGCCTCGGCACGCAGCGAGCGCCGGGCCTCGCGCTCGAGCGCCGCGAGCTCCGGATCGTCGGACAGCCCGGTGTCGGCGAGGATGCGGTCGGCCTCCGAGTCGAGGTGCATCATCTCTGCGTCGAAGTCCATGCCCGAACGCGCGCTCGCAAGCCCGCCCAGGTGCGACCGCGTCAGATCGAACGGCGCGCTCGCGGCCGGCTCGCTCGTCGGGACGGGGGTGGGCTTCGGGACCGAGGACGTCACCGGCGGCGTCGGCGTCGGCGTCCAGACGGTGCGCATCGACATCGAGTCCTTGCCGACGGGGATCGCGATGCCGAGCGCGATCGCGAGCTCGCTCGCCGCGCGCACCGCCGCGTACAGCCGCGCGTCCTCACCGGGATGTCCGGCCGCGGCCATCCAGTTGCACGACAGCTTGATGCGTCCAAGCACCCCGATCGGCGCGCCGGCGAGGTTCGTGATCGCCTCGCCGATCGCCAGCCGCGCCGACGCCGCGGCGTCGAGCAGCGCCACCGGAGGCCGCTCACCGATCGACATCACCTCGCCGGCGAACGTGTCGAAGCTCGCGCAGGTCAGCGCGCAGTCGGCGACGGGGACCTGGAACGGCCCGATCATCGAGTCGCGGCTGACGAGCCCGCCGACGGTGCGATCGCCGATCGTCACGAGGAACGACTTGTCCGCGACGGTGGGCAGCGCCAGGACGCGATCGAGCGCCTGGGCGACCGTCGCGTCGCCCAGCGCGAGCGGCGTCTTCGTCGCCACGATCGTCGTCGCGTGGCGCACCATGCGCGGCGGCTTGCCGAGCAACATCTCCAGCGGCATGTCGACGGGGGGACGCGGCGACGCCGCATCGGCGAGCACCAGCTGGCCATCCGCCCGTGCGGTCCCGACCTGGGCCCAGGGGGCGCGCTCGCGCGCGCACAGCGCGGCGAACCCGGCGACGTCCGCGGGGGCGATCGCGAGGACGTAGCGCTCCTGCGCCTCGTTGCACCACAGCTCGAGCGGCGACAGGTCGCGCTCACCCGTCGGGATCGCGCGCAGCTCCAGGCGCGCACCGAGGCCGGCGTCGTTGACCAGCTCGGGGAACGCGTTCGACAGCCCACCCGCACCGACGTCGTGGATCGACTGGATCGGGTTGGCGTCGCCGAGCGCCCAGCAGCGATCGATCACCTCCTGGCAGCGTCGCTCGATCTCGGCGTTGTCGCGCTGCACCGAGGCGAAGTCGAGATCCTCGGCCGACGCCCCCTGCGCGAGCGAGCTCGCGGCCCCGCCGCCGAGCCCGATCAGGAACGCGGGGCCACCGAGCACGATCAGCGCGGCGCCGTCGGTGATCTGCGACTTCTCGACGTGCCCTGGGCGCACCGCGCCGATGCCACCGGCGAGCATCACCGGCTTGTGAAAGCCGCGATCGCCACGCTCGTAGGTGCGGAAGAAGCCGAGGATCGCCGGGCGCCCGAACTCGTTGTTGAACGCGGCCGCGCCGAGCGGGCCCTCGGTCATGATGTCGAGCGCGGTCGCGATCCGCGACGGCGAACCGATCCACGCGTCGGGCGCGGGCTCCCACGGCGCGTGCGCCTCCGGCAGCCGCAGATCGGAGGTGATGAAGCCGACGAGGCCCGCCTTCGGCTTGCCGCCGCGGCCGGTGGCGCCCTCGTCGCGGATCTCGCCGCCCGAGCCGGTCGCGGCGCCTGGGTGTGGCGAGATCGCGGTCGGGTGATTGTGGGTCTCGACCTTGCCGAGGATGTGCGAGACCTCGGCGTGCGCGCGGTACACGCCATCGGGATCCGGGAACAGCCGCTCGCACGCGCTGCCCTCGACGACGGCGGCGTTGTCCTTGTACGCCGACAGCACCCCGGTCGGGCTCGCGGCCGTCGACGCCTTGATCAGCTCGAACAGCGACTGGACCTGCGGCGCGCCGTC
>JAPLLF010000627.1 GCA_026387715.1 Pseudomonadota bacterium | reverse complement strand
GTCGATCTCGCGGCGCGCGGCGATGTAGGCGCCGGTGGTTTCGTCGAGCTCGATCCGGACGCGACCAAGCGCTGACGTGTCGTAGGCGCCTACATCAGCGTCGGATGTGGACGTCCCGGTAAGCGATCGCCACCACCGGGGAAACTAGTTCCTCGTCGAGCAATGGTGATACGCTGTGAGCGATGGGTCGTCATGTCCGAAGGAGTCGCGCGCGTCGCTCACGTCAGGCGCAGGGTGGCTTCACGTTGATCGAGCTGATGATCGTCGTCGGGATCATCACGATCCTCGCCGCGGTCGTGATCCCGGGCTTCTTCAAGGAGACCCGCAAGACGAAGAGCACGACGGAAGTCAACGCGATGTTCGCCGAGCTGATGACGCGCGAGGAGCAGTACAAGGTCGACGTCGGCTCGTATCGCGCGGCCGCAGCGTGTCCGGCGACGCCGAGCGCGGTCGGCAATCCGTCGGCGCCGTGCATCGCGACCGGCACGGACTGGCAGCTGATGCGCGTGAGCCCGACGGTGGGGAACCTGTATTGCTCCTACACGATCACGACCGGCGTCGGCACCGGGACGAACAACCCGAGCGGCTTCGCGTTCACGTCGCCCGCGACGAGCTGGTACTACATCCTCGCGACCTGCGACATGGACGGCGTCGCCGCGGTCAACGCGACGTACTTCACGTCGAGCATGAACGCGGCGATCCAGAAGCAGAACGAGGGCCGCTAGTGAGCTGTCGTGCACAGGCTCGGTCAGGCAGGTCGCGCATGCGCGGCTTCACGCTGATCGAGATGATGGTCGTCGTCGCCATCATCGGGATCATCGGTGTGCTGGTGTTCTCGGTGTCGTCGCGCCCGTTCGGCGCGAGCGCCAAGGCGGTCTCCGATCAGGTCGTGTCGCAGATCAACCTCGCGAGGTTGCGCGCGCAGGTGACCCGCAAGATCCAGCGCGTGCAGGTCGAGCCCCAGCTGATCTCGGTCTGGGAGCTGTCGACCACGGGCCTCGCGATCCCGGCCATCCCGGTGTGGTCGCTGGTGCAGGAGTCATCGATCCCCAAGGGCGCGAGCGCGTGGAACGTCACCGCGGGTGCGATCACCACGACCGGCGCCACCGTGACGCAGAACGCGAGCTTGCTCTACGGGCTCAACGTCCGGCCCGATGGGCAGGCGACCGCGAGCACGATCTACCTCAGTGACAATCTCCACCAGTGGCGCGTCATCGTCTATCACGCCACCGGTGGCACCTACGCGCGGGAGGGTTGGTAATGAACACATCGTCCAGAATGCTCGGACTAGCTGAACGAGGAGTTATGCGAACACTCAAGAAGCTCGGGTTTGCCTTCACGGTCCTCATGGCGCTGGCGTTGCCGGCACGCGCCGACAAGACGTTCAACATCGGCTCGCTGATCCTGCCGCCAGGATCGGCCTACCAGACCGACTGCGGCGCGGTCGCGGTGTACGGCCTAGTCTACGACGTGCTGCGCGCCAACGCGTGGCTCGCGGCGCATCCGGCGTCGGCGCCCGGCGGCGCGATCGAGATCTACTACTCGGCCAAGGACACCAAGGCGTCGCCGAACCGCTGCGCGCCGACCAACACGTCGGTGTCGCCGACGGTCGACGCCAAGTGGATCGACGGCTGCGACTTCGAGATCTACAACAACGCCGCGCCCCGCGCCGTCTCGCTGGTCAACAACACCGCGACGGCGATCGGCAGCGACACCGACATCGTCACCAACGACACGATCGACGAGGCGCTCGGGGCCAACCCCCAGATCTATCCGGGGTACGCGACCCAGACGATCAAGCTCTCCAACGGCATCAACACCGTGCGCTACCTCGGCGCGCCGTTCGTGATCGACGACGTCGACGCGCCGACGTTCCTCGCGCTGGTGCAGGGCACGCTGATCGCGCAGGACTCGCAGGGCAACAACATCAGCTTCGCGCCGTTCCGCACCAACAAGGGTGTCTGCACCTTCGGCACGGACGTCGGCGGCTACGTCAACATCCACCGCTCGAACACGGTGTTCACCGCGCCGGCGCCCAAGTCGTTCAGCGGCGCGCCGCCGCGGGTCGCGCTGCTCGCGACGACCACCAATGGCGTGTCGAGCCACGACATCCAGTACGACACCTACTCGATCGAGAAGAATAGCAACAACGGCGCGAAGTCGTCGGGCACCACCGCGACGATCATCACGAAGTCCAACCACGGGCTCGTGCCCGGGGACAAGGTGATGATCTCGGGCGTCGGCACCTCGGGCTACAACGGCGGCCCGTTCACCGTGCTCACCGCGAGCGGCAAGACGTTCACGTACACGACCCCCGGCTCGAACATCGGGACCTCGGGTAGTGGCACGGTCACGACGTCGAAGCCCGGCGCGAGCAAGACCGGCAACATCATCACGATCGTCACGGTCGACGCGCACGGCCTCGCGGTCGGCGACACGGTGACGGTCGCCAACGTCTCGGTCGCCGGTTACAACGCCAACTGGACCGTCAAGACGGTGCCCAACTCGACGACGATCACGATCGACACCGGCGTCGCGACCGCGCTCGCGACGTCGTACAGCAGCGGTGACGTCACCAAGTTCGTCGCCGGCACGACGAAGGCGATCTCCGACGGCATCCTACAGGTCTACCTGCGCGATGCTGGCCTCGAGTTCACGGGCGCCGGCGGCTGCCCGCCGGGTGGCGTGAACGCGGGCAACATCGCGAAGTGTCCGATCGGCGGCTTGCGGGGCCAGATCTACGACACGTTCGACTTCGCCGACATCACGGCGGGCAAGCTGACCGTCGCCGATTACAAGATGGTGTGGACGCCGCACTGGGAGACCACGTCGACGAGCTCGACCAACCTCACCGCGAGCGAGCAGACGATGATCAACAACATCGCGACGTTCCTCGAGTCGCAGACCGGCCTGATGGCGGAGTGTCAGTCGATCGCGTCGTTCGAGGGCGCCTTCAAGGACGGGGCGGCGGCCACCCGCAACACGGTCAACGGCCAGTTCCAGACCTGCGTCAACAGCAGCGGCGCGTGCTCGGGCACCGTCACCCAGTTCGGCATGTCCAAGATCAGCGGCAGCTCCAGCACACCGACCCAGGACAACTTCTATCCGAACTGCTCGGACCCCAACCGCGTCAACGGCGACAAGTGCATCTACTTCGGCGACCCCGGCGACCCGTTCGCTCAGGCCGCCGACTACTCGTGGCGCAACGAGAGCGGCCTCGTCCAGAACTTCCTCCCCAACACCGCGCAGTCGGTGATCTATCGCCCGGGCGTAGAGACGCTGATCTCCGGCGTCAACAGCCTCGACAAGACCAAGCTCGCGACCAACGCGCTCGCGCGCACGATGATCACCGCGGACTACGCGACCCGCTCCAACAAGGGCAACGACACCGCCAAGGGCAACATCGTCTACGTCGCCGGTCACAACGTGAACAACGTCGTGTCGGGCACCAAGGTCATCCTCCAGACGTTGCTCCTGCTCGGCGAGCCGCCGATCGTCAGCACGACGCTCGAGGTCACCCGCTCGAGCCCAATCACCTCGGTCATCAACAACGTCCCGTCGATCATCCAGGGCTCGTTCGTCAAGATCACGCCGCCGCCGACGACCCCGTCGATGGACACCGACGCGCAGGCCGCCGGGTTCAGCTACCCCGACGTGATCGGCCACCTCCGCGCGATCAACGCCACCGGCGTGACCACCACCCAGACCAGCCTCGGCTCGCTCAGCACGGTGTTCGACGCGGCCGATGCGCTGCCGCCGACCACGAACAGCTACAGCGGGTGTGGCTCGTCGGCCTACGGCGCGAACAGCGGCGGCTGCCGGACGATCTTCACGCACACCGCGTCGGGCTTCAACCCGCCACGCGTGCTGATGGACGCCAGCGCGGTCGGCAACGCCGCGCTCAAGACCGCGATCAACCTGGGCGGCGGTTCGATCAACACCAACTTCGCGACCTTCCTCCAGCGCATCATCGCCGGCATCGAGTACCCCGCCGCGTCGGGGACCTTCGTCGCCAAGCTCGGCGGCGTGGATCGCTCCACGGTCGCGGTCGTGCCGACGAGCCTGGTCGCCGGCGTCGCGCGCCCGAAGATCATCTACTTCGGCGGCACCGACGGCATGTTGCACGCGGTGTGCGGCAGCACGCAGGTCGGCACGGGCTGCAGCGCGCTCGGTCGCGAGCTGTGGGGCTTCATCCCACGGCTCCAGCTGCCCTACCTGCGCAAGAACACCGCGAAGATCGATGGCTCGCCGCGCGTGATCGACCTCTACGGTGACTTCACCAACTCGGGCTCCAAGTCGTTCCGCACGATCCTGATGTTCCAGACCGGCAACGGCGATCCGGCGACCGCGGGCAAGATGCCGTCGGTCACCGCGCTCGACATCACCGACCCGTTCAACCCGCAGATCGTGTGGGAGTACGCGCTCGGCAACGCCGCGGCACGCGGGACCTACGAGCTCGGCCAGGGCCTCGTGCTCAGCGCCGGCCCGGTGCGCATCGGCGCGCTCAACAAGAACTACATCTTCGCGCACACCAACAACGGCGGCAGCGGCGGCGTCGGCAACGTGGTCACCTCGCTCGATGCCGAGACCGGGCTGCCGACCTGGCAGCACGGTTACACGTTCCCGGTCTCCGGCGTGGGCCGCGCGGGCGGCGCGCCGCCGATCACCGCGATCCCCGGCGGCGCTGTGTACATCGACAAGTCGGGTACCGGCACGATCAGCGACGTCATCTTCGGGACGATCTACGGCGACGTCTGGCAGCTCGACGCCGCGACCGGCGTGAGCCGCCACGGGGTGACCAAGCCGCTGTTCCGCCACACGCAGGATCAGCACCCGTTCGGCGCGTCGCCGACGATCTACTCGCAGTCGGGCGCGCTCTACGTGATCGCCGTGACCGGTGGCTACGCGGATCTCGCGGCCACCACGCTGTGGAGCAGCGGCACCCAGATCGCGGTCTCGCTGTCGCTCACCACGCCGCCGGCCAACGCCTCGCTCACCGAGGCCTCGGGCGCGCCGTACCTGCCGTGGAAGATCAACCTCGGCAGCGGCGAGAAGGGCTTCGGTCAGGCCATCGTCGTCGGCGACCAGGTGTTCATCACGACTGACACGGACGACGTGAACACCAACGGCGCGCTCGGCTACGGCGTCGCCAACGCCGACACCGGGCACGTCTACCAGGTCGGGCTGTCGAACGGCGCGGTCGCGAGCAACACCACGGTGCGCGGCGGCGCGGGCTCAATCCAGACGTCGGGCTCGACCGTGTACAGCATCTCGAAGGACAAGGCCCAGCGGCTGTCGGTGAAGACGAACGGCGGCGGCGAGTCGCCGGCGTCGGTGTCGTCGGCCAAGGTCGCGCGCCTGCTGTGGCTCCGCACGCTATGACCCCAGGCCGGCCTCACCGTCGTCCTCGGACCGCGGGCTTCACCCTCATCGAGGTGATGGTGTCGATCGTGCTGGCATCGATCGCGACGTCCGGCATCGTCGGGCTCTACGTCGTCGAGACCCGCGCGTCGGGGTTCTCGCGGCACTCGACCGAGGCGACCGTGCTGGCGCAGGATCAGCTCGAGCAGCTCCGGACCTCGAAGGTCACCGGGCTGGCCTCCACGGCCGGGCTCAACGAGCACGGCAAGGTCGTGACCGGCGGGCTGTTCACGCGCGCGTACACGGTGACGTCGTCGACCGGCTACGACGACATGGTCGTCACCGTGCAGTGGAGCGAGGACGGCGAGGCCAAGATCGTGACGATCCGGTCGCGGAGGAACCAGTGAAGCGCCTCCGCGACCACCGCGGGTTCACGCTCGTCGAGCTGATGGTCGCGCTCGTGCTGTTCGCGTTCGCGGTCGCCGGCATCCTGTCGTTCGCGGTCACGATGGCGAACGGCTTCCGCGAGCAGAAGCAGGTCGTCGGTACCGAGACCTCGGCGCGCGCCGCGATGGAGTTCATCGGCGACGCGATCCGCGGCGCGAGCCCGGGCGTGACGACCGAGAACATCGAGAGCTTTCACACGTGCGCCGACGGGCCGTTCGCGATGACCGACAGCACGGTCGCGCCCGACGATCTGACCCTGGTGTTCGCCTACGGCTCGGTCGTCACCAGCTCGACGTCGCTGTTCACCAAGGGCGCGACGACGCTCGACGTCGCCGACGCGACGCAGTTCTCGGCGGGCGACTGGGTGCTGCTGTCGAACTACTCGCAGGGCCACCTCGTGCAGATCAACACCGTCGTCAGCGCGACGCAGCTGTCGATGAAGACGTCGCCGACCTGCACGCTCAGCGTGCCGTTCCCCAACGGCGACACCGCGTACTCGCGTGGCGCGCTCGTCATCCGCGTCGCGCGGGCGCGGTTCTTCATCGCTCCGCTCGATGGCATCCCCACGCTGTGGATGGACCCCGACGCCGAGGGCCTGGCGGCCGCCGAGCCGCTCGCCGAGGGCGTCGAGGACTTCCAGGTCGAGCTCGGCATCGATCCCGGCAACAACGGCATCGCCGAGGTCGGCGTCGCCGCGAACGACGACGAGTGGATCGGCAACGTCGCCGGCGATACCCCGCTCGGGCTCGGCGTCCAGGTCCGCGCGGTGCGCATCACCCTGGTCGCCCGCTCGACCAACCAGGTCAGCGGCACGGCCGGCTACCTGCGCCCCGCCGCCGGCAACCGCCCCATCAGCGGGACGCCCGACAACTACCGTCGGCGCGTGTTGCGGTCGGTCATCGAAGTTCGCAACGCGGGAGGTTCGCCGTGATCCAGATCGTCGGAGTTCACCCATCCCCTCGAGCACGCACGCGCGAGCGTGGCAGCGCGATGCTGGTGACGCTGATCATCATCGCGGCCCTGCTCGCGGGCGGCGCGGTGCTCGCGTCGCTCCAGCTCGCGTCGAACCGCTCGACCCAGCTCACGCGCAGCGGGACGTCCGCGCTGTACTGCGCCGAGGCCGGCCTGTCGGCGGGGCGGCTCGTCGTCGCGGCCGGCTACCAGAACTGGGCGACCTCGCTCGCGGCCTCGTCCGCGGGCGCCACCACCGAGCCGGCGTGGATCGCCGCGGGCATCGGCAGCCACGATCTCGACGGCGATGGCGTCGCCGACTTCACGATCTACATCCGCGACAACGGCGACGAGGGCAGCGGCGTGAACAACCCCGCGGTCGACAACGACCTCCAGGTGTTCATCGTCGCGACCTGCACCAAGTACGTCGACACCCCCAAGCGCGTCGAGGAGCTCGTGCTCTACAACGGCGGCACGACGTGCAACCCCGAGCAGCTCGGCGGCCAGGACAACAACGGCAACAAGAACGACGGCTGCTGAGCGCGCGTTCTGCGCGGCTCCGCTTGTGGACGGGGTCGCCGCGCAGGTCTTGCGCGTTCGCGGTACGGAAACGCACACCGGGCGTTGGCGCGGCGCGTGCTCGTGGTCGGACGGATGCGTACCTCGCTGCTGGTGATCGTGGTGTTGATCGCCACCTCGCTCGCGCAAGCCAAGCCCGATGATCCCGATCAGTCGACGCTCGACGCGAAGGCGCTCAGGAAGTACTTCGAGCCCTACGTCCCCGCGGTGAAGGAGTGCTACCGCGCGAGCGCGCAGGGGGCGGCCCCGACGGGAGCGCTCCGGCTCGAGCTGACGATCCACCGCGATGGCAGCGTGTTTCGGTTCGGGTTCGTGGCACCGGGGATCACCGGCGGCAACCATCGAACGCTCGATGGCTGCCTGCGCAAGCTCAGCGAGACCTGGCACTTCCCCGTGCGGAGCGGGTTCACCACCGCGATCATCCCCTTCCAGTTTCAGAGGACCCCATGAAGCGCTCGCTCCTCTGCGTCACCTTGCTCGTGGCCTGTCGGGACGAGCGTGCGACCCCGCCCGTGCCGGTCGCGCCGCTCGCGTCTCCCTCGACGATGGGCAGCGCCGTCGGGGCGCCGGCCGACGCGGCGCCGGAGACCCTGAAGGATCACATGCAGCAACACTTCATGGCGATCACCGAGCTCCAGCGCGCGATCGCGCGCGGCTACCTCGACAAGGCCAAGGAGCAGGCGACCTGGATCGAGACGCACGCCGAGCACCCGCAGCCCGGCTGGGAGGCCTACCTCGACGAGCTCCACGCCGCGGCGGGGGAGGTCGCCAAGGCCCCGGATCTCCCGACGGCGGCGAGCC